>JAZKXS010000036.1:0-7408 GCA_045611745.1 Faecousia sp. | reverse complement strand
CTATAAAGAAAATGTGGACGATTGCCGTGAATCGCCCACACTGCAGCTCCTGGAGAGCCAAGCTCGGCATTTAGCTGCACCTTTAAAGGTATATGACCCGCTGGTTGCAAACGATGTTGTTCCAAACCAGTACCACGACTTGGATGCATTTTTGGAGACCATTGATCTGGTGGTGATTATGGTCAGCCACGATGAGATCAAAAAGAATATGCACAAGCTTAAGGACAAGATTGTCTTCGATACACGCAATATTACCAACAAAACTACCTATAAGCTGTAATCGAAAGGGTTAGTATTATGAATGCCTATTTTGTATATACACGGTATTATGATTTCGATAAAGATGCGGCTACTGTCGGTGGCGTTCAAACCTATTTGCGAGGTTTGTTTCCTGTTTTTTGCTCCCTTGGGTATACTTGCCATGTCTATCAAACCGGAAATCGATACGCAGAGGTCGCTATTGCTGAAAATGTTACTGTGCACCAGTTAGACACAAGTACCGCAAAAAATAGAGCGCAACAGATGCAACAACTGGTATCCAAGATTATGCAATCCTTTTCCGATGAGGATGATATCCTCGTCTTTATGGCCAATGAGATCACCTGTCCAAACACAGCTAGTCGTTCCATCGCCATCCAGCACGGAATTTCCTGGGATACACTCTCAGACACCGTTCGCCCTGAGTGGCGAAATATAATTGGATTTGGCTTAAAAGCAAAGCGTTCCTACCAGATTATCCGCAAGCTTTACGATGTCAAGCACGTCGTTTGCGTGGACCATAATTTCCCTAACTGGTTAAGGGCAACTGCGCCACGGTTTCATCTTCCCATGACCGTCATCCCTAATTTTACCAAGATCGCAACGATGAACAAAAAACCCATTGATCGGATCAATATAATTTTCGCAAGACGATTTTTTCCTTATCGTGGAACAAGACTGTTTGCTCCTGCAATTGCCAAGGTGCTGAATGAGACCGACAACGTCTATGTAACAGTGGCAGGCACTGGACCGGACGAAGACTACATTCGAGAGATGCTGTCTCCGTATAGTGATAGAGTTACCTTTACCCAATATGAAGCGGACGCTGCTTTGGACATCCATGCCGACAAACATATTGCCGTGGTGCCAACGTTGGGATCTGAGGGTACATCTTTGAGCCTGCTTGAGGCAATGTCTGCTCAATGCGCAGTGGTTTCAACAGATATTGGCGGGCTGTCTAATGTCGTGATTGATGGCTACAATGCCTTATACGCCGAGCCGACCACGGAAGATTTATCTGAGAAGATCTTGATGCTTGTCAATGATGTTTCCCTGCGAAACCGTATAGCTCAAAATGCCTACGAAACTTCAACACAAGGTTTTTCTTACGATATTTGGGCAGAAAAATGGAAAAAGCTCTTACTCAACCTATATGAAAGGTAATAGGAAGACACTATATTTGTAGCAAGACTAACGAAAGAGAGGCAATGTGCATATGGCTGCTGCGAAACCTAAATCTACCCTTGGTGGGGATGCGTTGACTCTCACTGTGTCTCGTGTCATGGTATCTCTTTTAGGGTTGGTAACCTCCATGCTGCTTGCACGTTTCCGGACGCTGGAGGAATATGGTACCTATTCCCAGATCATTATGGTGGTTGACTTGACTTCTACCATCTTGCTGATGGGTATCCCTAATAGTATTAACTATTTTATGGCTAAAGCAGAATCTGCGGAAGATCAGCGGCGCTTTATGTCGGTGTACTTACTGCTCACCACGGTTCTTTCTTTGCTCATCACCGGCTGCTCCTATGCGGCGTTGCCATTGGTCACCGTTTATTTTAAAAACCCGCTTCTTCGTAATTTTGCATATGTCTTTATCGTTTATCCATGGTCATCATTGATGATCAATAGCCTTGGAAGTACATGTGTGGTTTGTGGTCAAGCAAACCGTCTGATCTACTTCAACCTGGCACAATCGTCGTGTTCCATTCTACTGTTGTTACTTGCAAAGGCATGTCGATTGTCATTCAGCTTGTATCTAATGCTGAGTATGTGCCTGTTAATATTGTTATCAACAGCAGCAATTGTGTGGATTCGACGGATAGTCGGAAATGTTCGTTTGTGCATAGATACAGCTTATATGCGCCGCATCTTTGCATTTTCCGTACCTATTGGATTGGCAGGAGCGGTTGGTACGCTTAACGGTGAACTTGACAAATTACTGATCGGTTATTATTTCTCTACCGAGGATTACGCCATCTTTACCAACGCCGCCCGACAACTGCCCGTGACGATGTTGACCGATTCACTAACAGCGGTACTTCTGCCGTGTATGGTACGGTTATTAAAGTTAGATCAACGACAAGAAGTTGTTAAATTATGGAAAAACAGTATTAACATTGCCTTCTTCGCTATGTGCTTGATAGCTGGCGGTTTAATCGTGTTCGCACCCGATGTGATGACCCTATTTTACTCAGCGAAATATGCGACCTCCGAGGGTGTGGCAGTATTCCGTATTTACTCATCGGTTCTGTTACTGCGCTTCACCTATTGGGGTATTGTACTCAATGCTACCGGTAAAACGAAATTCATTTTATATAGTTCCATTGTTACGCTGGCATTGAATTTAGTTGGCAACGTAATTTTTTACCATTTGTTTGGCTTTGTTGGACCTGCGATATCTACTTTGATCGTTACCATTGTAATCGCATTGTCACAGCTTTACTTCACCTGCGTATATCTTAAAATTGGTTTGTTCTCTATTTTTCCGTGGTTGGATATGCTACGGATGTTTGTGCAGACACTATTGCTTGGCAGTATCTTTTGGCTGATTCGTTATCGGTTACTGACCAATGTTACCGATTTTCTTTCTGTCTCTGTATCGATGGGACTTGGTGGTGTTTGGGCTGTTGTATACCTGTTGATCAATCGTCGACAGTTAATTACTAACTGGCACCAACTCAATTCCGGGAGGGAACCTTCATGAAAAAATATACACCGCATCAATATATTAGGGCTGGTTTCGGCCTGTTGAAAAAGATATATGCTCAATGTATTGGTTATTTGTTCTATGACCCTAAATATCTCAAAGGTAAGGAATTTAGCAGATATCACTTTTCAAACGGTTGGCGATGGGTGCTACAAAATGTTTTTATGCAAAAGATTGTGGGTTGCCAGCGACATATTCCGTTTCCTGTATCATTTCGCTCTCAGTTTATGAACTGGGAAAATATTGTATTTGATCCAGATAGCCTTGGCATTTTCCAAAACAATGGAAATTATTTTCAGGCGGCTGCGGATGCTCACATTTATATCGGAAGAGGCACCTACATTGCTTCCAATGTAGGCATCATCACCGCCAACCATGATCTCAATGACTTGTCTAAAGCTGCACCAGGTAAGGATGTTCGCATTGGTGAGAATTGTTGGATTGGTATGAACAGTATGATTTTGCCCGGCGTAGAGCTGGGCCCACACACCATCGTGGGCGCGGGTTCGGTGGTCACAAAGAGTTTCCCTGAAGGAAACTGTGTTATTGCCGGCAACCCAGCGCGTGTAATTCGCAATCTTGACCCAAACTAATATCTGCACGTATATAACGGAAGGGAGGCGCTACTTAATGGGAATAAAGGAGCAGGGATTTCGGCACGAATTGAAATTTATCATCAGCCGTAATCAAGGAGAAATTATTCGCAAATCCTTATCCGGTTATATGCAGATAGATCCGCATATGAAGGGAAAATCGTATAACGTGCGGAGTATATACTTTGACGATGTATACCACTCTTGCTATTATGACAATGAAAATGGTGTCGATCCCAGAGAAAAATTCCGTATTCGTATCTACGACAGCAATGATAAATTTATCCGGTTAGAACTGAAAAAGAAAAATCATGGAATGACCCAAAAACTCCAATGTGGAATTACCAAAGAACAGGTAGATTGGATTCTCGGAGGTGCGCCTCTGCCGGATTTTGACACGCTTCCGCCCCTACTGAAGAAATTTGAACTGCAACGGCTGTGTCGACTACTGAAACCAGATGTCATAGTTGACTATGACCGCATACCTTATGTTTACGATCTTGGTAATGTTCGCATAACCTTTGATATGAATATCGCTTCATCAAATTGCTTTGACCGTTTTTTTGAGCCGAATATGCCCAAAAGACCAATTTTGCAACAGGATATGATTCTTATGGAAGTTAAATTCGACGAGTTACTGTTAGATGGTATCCAATCTATCATCAGCCCGCACATCGGCCAACGCACATCTTTTTCGAAGTTTTATTTGTGTAAAAAATATCAATAACGCAGGAAGGATGACTGCATTGAAACAGCACATTAAACATAATATTGGGCAATATTTTCTTCTGATCGCAGTACTTGTAATATCCTTTCTCCTTGTGTTTTTGCTTGGCTCGTATGCAGAATTGATTTCAAATTCAGAGTACATACTTACAGTTCAAGCAAACTGCGGTGGCTATGTTCAGACAATTAACGGCTGGCAGGATACAGATAGAAAAGTTTATTTTTTCTTGCCTGGCGAAACAGAGTCTGTCTGCCTAAATAGTTCTCCTGACAGACAACTTTTCGTCAACGGCTTACTAACAGATGATTTCATTGACGTGGACTGCCTAACTATGAATTCGCCATACGACTGTACATTAGACGTGAAAGGTTCTGATTTTTCTCTTAAATTAGTATTTATGCGTTCATCTCAAATCCCTGCATTGTTTATTGACACCAATTCCGGTAGTATGGAATACATACATGCCAACAAAAATAATGCTGAGGTTGGCAGCTTTGCAATATGGGAGCCTGATTTCAAACAATGTTCTGGCATATTGAATGAAATTTCTGGTCGTGGTAACACCTCATGGAACGAAATAAAGAAGAGTTACAACTTGTTCTTTGAACAACCGCAATCACTTCTTGGCATGGAATTGGCGCAAAAATATGTTCTAATAGCAAATGCTAGATGCAACTACCTTTCCAATGCATTGGCTTTTTGCTTAGAAGAAGCAATAGGTATTAGGTATGTAAATCAATATGCATATGTAGATCTGTATCTTAATGGCGAATATGCTGGTAACTACCTTTTGTGCGAGCCTATCTACGTGGGTGACAACGGAATACCAATTACCGACCTTCAGAATGGCAACTTGCAGGTAAACCCCGGAACAGAAACTGCCGACGTCAACCGCTATATCGCTGCTGACGGCAACAGCAAGGGTGTGTTGTGGAAATATGAGTATCCGGCAGTAGATGGTGGCTTTTTGCTGGAGCGGGACGTGCCGGATTACTATAAGGACGAGGTAAGCGGCTTTATCCTGAGTTCTGGCGACCACTACGTCATTAAGAACCCAAAGCATGCCGGTAAAGGGCAGGTAAACTATATTCATCAATATCTTCAACAGACCTACGATGCGCTGTCAGACAAGAACGGTACCCATCCCGAGACAGGTGAGCACTACAGCAAGTATTTGGACGTGGAAAGTTTTGCTCTCAAATACGTGCTGGAGGAATTTTTGAATTTCAACGATGCCGGACGCTCTAGTGCCTATTATTACAAAGATGCCGATGGCCGATTGTGCGCCGGTCCCGGTTGGGACTTTGAAGGTGCATTCTTGGGCAATGTTAAACAGATTACTTATCTTAATTCCACGTATTTTAGTACAGATTGGTTTGAAAAGCTCTGGCAACACAAGGATTTTCGCTTTGCAGCGATTGATATATTCAATCAAAAATTGGTGCCTGCGGTGAATGCCTTACTTAACGGCACAATGGAGCAAATGGAGAAAGCCATTATAGCATCTGCTGCAATGGACTGTGTGCGCTGGGGACGCGATGACTTTGGGGCTAACTGTGATGAGATTGCTGATTGGATGCGGCGTCGCATCGAATTTATGACAGATATTTGGAATGCTGAGCAGGAGTTTGTTACGGTAACTATCGAGAACGGATGGGATAATAAGCAGTATATCTATCTGAATACTGGTGACATTCTCACGGATGATCTGCTGCCTGACTATGAGGCGACAGGTGTTCAATTGTTGGGATGGGTTCTTGCTGATACTGGTGAAACTTATTTTATGGGAGTTCCCGTACAGTCAGATATTGTTTTACAACCTGTATTTAAAACATCTAACAGCTCGCTGGTTACAATTCTTTTGGGCAAACTGGTGCAAGTTGTGCCGGAAATCCTGTTTTTAGTAGCATTATTTATTATAATCTGTACCTATTATATTGTTTGTATCAGGAGGAAAAAGAAATGAGTTTTGGTGAAATTTTTAAAAAAGCATTTTTGGAGGGTTATGAACCTTCAGATATTACAACCTTCTATGTGCTAATTACTATGTTGATTACCTGTGCAATTTCGGTATACATATTTATGATTTACCGTCTGACAGCAAAAAAGGTGTTCTATTCACTGAGTTTTAACATTTCTCTCGTTGCAACAGCATTAATAACAGCTGCAATTATATTTACGATACAATCTAATGTTGTTATTTCATTAGGTATGGTTGGCGCACTATCTATTGTTCGTTTTCGTACAGCCATTAAAGACCCTCTCGATCTGGTGTATTTGTTCTGGTCCATTTCTGTTGGTATTATCTGTGGTGCCGGTTTTGCTGAATATGCAGTGGTGCTGTCTTTGATCCTTACCGCAGTTCTTGTAATTTTGTCTAAACTTAAGGAAATTGCTCATCCCCAGATTTTGGTGGTAAATGGCAGTTCCTCTGCGATCGAAAAGGATGTGATTGCTATCGTCTCAAACATAGTAACGAAATATAAGGTGAAAACAAGAAACAGCAGTAGCGCATCTTACAGCATTGTCATTGAATTGAGTGTGTCGGATGATAATACATTGGTTACGACGTTGGAAAGCATCGAGGGTGTTCATGGAGTTTCGTTGATCAGCCACGATGGCGAGGTCACCTATTAAGGGGAGAAGTACATAATGAAAAAAGTAATGTTAGTCTTCGGAACAAGGCCGGAGGCGATTAAGATGTGCCCTTTGGTGAATGAACTGAAGACACGGAAAAACCTGGAAACTATTGTTTGCGTTACCGGTCAGCACCGTCAGATGCTAGATCAGGTGCTCAATGCCTTTCAGGTAACACCGGACTATGATCTTTCCATTATGAAGGACAAGCAGACCCTATTCGATGTAACGGTGAACATTCTGGAGCGAATCAAAGGCGTTTTAGAAGAAGTGAAGCCGGATGTCGTTCTGGTTCACGGTGACACATCTACAACCTTTGTCACCGCATTGGCTTGCTTTTATATGCAGATTCCCGTAGGCCACGTCGAGGCCGGTTTGCGTACATACAATATTTATAGCCCCTATCCGGAGGAGTTTAATCGGCAGGCGGTAGGTATCCTGGCTAAATACAATTTTGCCCCAACGCAGATGTCAAAGGAGAAT
>JAZKXS010000035.1:0-3342 GCA_045611745.1 Faecousia sp. | reverse complement strand
TAGAAATACAAAAAGTGGTAATAATGGTCTTCGGAGGTGCTGAAATATGCAAAACAAAAAATTTGGCAACCTGCTTTCCGGTAAGGGCTACTACATAGCCCTGATCCTGTGCGCAGTTGCCATCGGGATTTCCGGCTATTTATACTATCAAAATGTGGGGGAGAACCCCGGCGATGTTCCTGCCATTGCTACCGACGGTGATGACCAGGTGCACGCAACGTTGCCCAGCGACGATGATCCCACAAACCCCACAACGCCCACAAAACCCAAGGACGGATTAAAGGTCACTGCGTCCCCGCTGACGGGCGAAACCTTGGTGGATTACGCCATGGACTGTCTGACCTATAATCCCACCACCCGAGATTGGCGAACCCACGACGGCGTCGATGTGGCGGCTGCAGAGGGCGCTAAGGTTTGCGCGGCAGCGGACGGGATCGTTTCGTCTGTCTATAGTGATGATGCTATGGGTATGACCGTTGTAATCAGCCATGAGGATGGCTATGTCACTTATTATGCCTGCCTTGCAGAAGATGTGTCTGTTGCTCCTGGTGATACTGTGGAAATGGGACAGACCATTGGCACAGTAGGACAGACGGCCCTTATGGAATCTGCTCTGGGACATCACTTACACTTTAGCGTGACACAAAATGATAAGACAGTAGACCCGGCAGATTTCTTGAAAATCGGCAAGTAAACACATCCGACCTCCCTATGGGGAGGTCGGACTTGCTTTTTTGCTGTTTTTTGATATACTTATTCCAAAAGGAGTGAGACTTATGCGCGAGCAGATCGATACCATTCCCGTGAACGATGCCTTTGATGCAGAGGACGAATGTCCCTTTTGCTATCTGGAGCGAAAAGCGGAGCAGAGCGCCATTCGCAGCGTTGTGGGAAACAGCGCCAGCTATATGGAGCCGGATTCCCGGGATGAAACGGATAAGACCGGCTTTTGCCCGGTACATATGAAAAAACTGTATGATTACGGAAATGCATTGGGAAATGCGCTGATCTTACAGACCCATTATGCAAGATTGCTCAAGTCCTTCCGGGCAGAGATGGAGGATTTTCAGCTACCTGCAAAGCGGAGCCTGTTTGCAAGCAAGCTGCCTGCCGGAGAACCATTGTGGGAAAAGATGGAAAATCAGGCGGAGGATTGTCTGATATGCCAGCGCATTGCGTACCATATGAATCGTTATTATGCCACTTTTTTCCATATGGTAAAGGATAAGGAGTTTCGGCAAAAGGTGGAGCAGAGCAAGGGCTTTTGCCTGCGCCATTTCCCTCAAATGATGAAGTATGCGCAGCAGAAGCTGCCATCTTCCCAACGGGATTGGTTTTATACCACTGCATTTCGGGTAATGGAAGAAAACTTGACCCGAGTGAAAGAGGACTTAGATTGGTTTATTGCCAAATTTGATTACCGCAATGCTGCCGCAGATTGGAAAAATTCCAAAGATGCAGTTTCTCGGACAATGCAGAAATTAGAGGGCATTTACCCGGCAGACCCCCCTTATAAAAAAGAATAAAATGCGCCCTGCGGCAAATGCCGCAGGGCAAACTTTATTTATTGGCGTATTCCTGCAAAACTTCGTACAGTGTGCCGGTGGTGCAGTTTTCTGTCCGGGTCTTTTGGCAAACCGCTACATATTCTTCATAGGTGCAGGTGGCTGGGTTACACTTTACTTCTTCCCATTCTGTAACAAACTTGAGCTGGCAGGTGTAAACACCCCAGGAGGAGGTCCACCAGCCGGTGACTACGGTTTTGTAGTTCCAAATAGTCCAGGAATAATTCCGGTTATCGAAAAGCTCCAGTCCCTGCGCCCAGGCTTCTTTGTCCTCAAAGAAGGTAAATTCACCGATCAGCACCGGTACATCGTAATTGCACACAATATTAAAGAAATCTTTAATAATATAAAAAACGGGGAAGGGGATGATATCCGGCGTCCAGTTGTACCAGTGGTACTGATACTGGACATTTGTCCAGCCGTAGTCATTTGGGTTGGGCAGATTGATAAACTCCCAGCAGCCGGACATGGTGATCACGTGCTGGTCACCGTTGGCGCGGATCACATCATAAAGCCGGTCAAAGAAATCCCAGCACGCCTTGTTTGTGGTGCCTTTGTAGGTGTAGGTGGGCTCGTTGAGCAGGTCATAGGTGGCGATCCACTTGCCCAAATCCGGGCGGTCATTGGTGTAGTGCTTGGAGAGCATATCCCAAATCAGTGCGGTGGCGTCCAGATAGCTTTGATTTGTCCAAAGTTCGGCAGTGTGTCCCGGTTCACCGGAATGTTCGTAGCCGTTTTGGCTGCCGGGCGCACCGTGGAGATCTAAAATGATATATAGCTCCTGCTTTGCAGCTTGGGAAATAAACCAATCGATATAATCAAAGGCGTCCTCTCGGGGGGTCAGGTCTTCGTTCAGAATGTTCAGATAGTAAATCGGCAGACGAATGGCGTTCAGTCCCAAATCTTCCTTAATAATTCGGAAATCTTCCTCCGTCATAAAAGCATCCCAGTAGATTTTCAGCAGCTCGTCAATGTCATAACCGGCGAGGTTAGGATTGCTCTTGAGGGCAGCACGAAACTCCGCTTCCGTAAATTCGGGGTACTGAATGTTGCCACCGGCGTCTTTTACATAAGAGCCGTCCTCGTTCCTGAGCGCTTCGGTGGCAAAAGGACCCATCCAGCCCTCTTGCAGCAGAATTTGACCGGCGTTGACACCGATCAGTTGGAGGGGCTTGCCGTTTGCATCATACAAGGAACGGCCGCTTGCCTGGACAAGACCGGTGGTGTTTTCGATATTTGCGGCCTGCTCAGGGATTTTGTAGGTGAAAGAGTGGATACAGGCGATGCCCACAACCAAAAGCGCCAAAATAAGCAGCACGCCCAGCAGGGAAAACAGGGTTTTTATAATACGCATAGGAACACCTCTTTCTTTGTAGTATACCGCATAAAAATTACTATAAACAATATATCACGCATTTTGTGGGAATGCAACGGGAAAACCCGGATATTTATCGCAAAGCGGCACAGGTTGACAATTTTGGGCCCCTTGTAGTATAATGTGGCTGTCAGAAAGAGGAATTGTCCTCTTTATTCCTTGAAGCGAGGTAAGTACAATGGTAATGTTTGATACGACCCATATTTGCTTTTTGCTCATTACAATTGCATTTTTGACCTTGTCTACTTTGGCGGTGTCAAGAATGAGTAAATTCTGGCAGAGCGTGATGTTTTTCCTTGCTGCCTTTTTGTGCGCCGGTGGCATCTTCTTCCGCTACGGTATGAACCTCAGCTTTGACGGCGGCATTGATTTTAAGACCTTAGCCACCCAAATGATGCAGGT
>JAZKXS010000034.1:0-3920 GCA_045611745.1 Faecousia sp. | reverse complement strand
TTTGCGTAAAAATGGAAAGAAATCCTTGCTTTTCCTGTACTTTTTGGGTATAATAAATTGAATAAAAATATAGAAAATGAATGAGGTTCGATCGTGTACTTAAAATCATTGGAAGTGCAGGGCTTTAAGTCCTTTCCGGATAAGACGTTAATCCGCTTTGGCGATGATATTACTGCCATTGTAGGTCCTAACGGTTCCGGCAAATCGAATATTTCTGACGCAATCTTGTGGGTAATGGGTGAGCAGAGCACCAAGACGCTCCGTGGCGCTAAGATGGAGGATATCATCTTTGGCGGCACGGCAAAGCGTGCTGCCGTTGGTTTTGCGGAAGCAACGCTGATTTTGGACAATACTGACCGTGCCCTTAGCTACGACAATGACGAGGTTATGGTCACCCGTCGTTACTATCGCTCCGGTGACAGCGAATTTTATATTAACAAGCAATCCGCCAGGTTGAAAGATATTCACGAGCTGTTTATGGATACAGGTCTTGGCCGTGAGGGTTATTCCAATATTGGTCAGGGCAGAATCGACGAGATTCTGTCCCTTAAGAGCGCTGATCGTAGAGAGATATTTGAAGAAGCTGCCGGTATTTCTAAGTACCGTCACCGCAAAGAGGAAACCGAGCGCAAGCTGGCCACCACCGAAGATAATCTTTTACGTATTGGTGATAAGGTCTCTGAACTGGAACTGCAGTTGGAACCCTTGCGCATCCAATCGGAAAAAGCCAAGAAATACTTGGAGCTGAAGGATCAGCTTATGGGTGTGGAGGTCGCCGTTTGGTGTGACCGCCTGGAAAAGCTGTCTGCCGATGCAAAAAAAGCAGAGGAGGACTATGCCTCTGCGGCCTTTGTTCTGCAGCAGAGCCACGAGGATTTGGAAAAGCTTTATGCCCAGTCTGAGAAGTTAGCCAATTCCTTGCGCACCCAGAATGAGGGGATGGAAGATCACCGGGTTAAGCTTAGTATGCTGGAGGGTATCCGTCAGCAGATCGAAGGCCAAATCGTGGTTTTGCGCGGCAACATTGAAAACAACGAATTGAATATTCGCCGCAGCCAGGAGGATCTGCAAGGGCAAGAAGATCGTAGTAACGGTATCTCTCAGCAAATGGAGCAGGCAACTGCTCGTGTAGCGGAGATTGAAAAAACCATCTGTGAAAAGAATGTTGCTTTAGATGCCCTTCAGAGAGAACTGACGGAAATGACGTCAACGGCCCAAGGCCTTACCCGGCAGTATATGCAGCTGCGTGAAAAGGAAGCAAGACTTGCAACAGAAATTGCTGGCAAGGAAGCCGATTTGCGTGGTATAGAAGCGACCCTTGGGGAAAGCGATAGCCGTGCCCAACAACTAAAAGATGACCTGCAAAGCGGCAAAGAGAGAGAAGCTGCTGCTCAGCAGGAACTGGCAGATTGCCGCAAATCCTTGTCTGAGGCTCGTGGTTGTGTTACAGCAACCAACAATACCATTTCCGGCTATACCCTTCGGCAGACTACCCGTGCAAAACGAAGAGACGAGCTTTCTGAGCAGGTGCAAAAACTCCACAGCACAGTAGAATCTGTCCAGGCGAAGGTACAGGTATTCCGGGCTATGGAGGAGGATTTTGAGGGCTATCAAAAATCCGTCCGTATGGTTATGCAGGAGGCAAAGCGGGGTACACTTAAAAATGTCCACGGCCCTGTCTCTCAACTTATCCGCACAGAGGATGAATACACCGTTGCTATCGAAATCGCCCTTGCCGGCGGTATGCAGCAGATCGTAGTAGATTCTGAGCAGGACGGAAAAGCCTGTATCGCATTTCTTAAACGCACCGGTGGCGGCAGAGCCACATTCCTGCCGTTGTCTGTTATTCAGGGCAAGACACTCAATGAGTCGGGTCTTGATGCTTGCGCCGGCTTTATAGGCGTGGCGTCTACCCTTGTGAAATTTGATAAGCAATATTCAGGAATTGTTGAAAACCTCCTTGGCCGTATTGTAATCGTGCGTGATATTGACCATGCAATCGCTATGGCAAAGCGTTACGGCAACCGATTTAAGATCGTTACCCTTGACGGTCAGGTGGTAAACCCTGGCGGTTCTATGACCGGCGGCTCCGTCAGCCGTGAAGCCGGTATCCTCAGCCGTGCGAATGAACTGGAAAAACTCACTGCCCGTGAGCAAAAACTCAGCGCTGAGCTTGCCCAGCTGGAAGAACAATTCCGGGAAGCTCGCCGCCAAGCAGACGAGGTGGAATTCCAGATTGCTGCCGCTAAGGAAGAATTGATCACTGCTGAAAAAGATGTGCTTTCCTTGGAGGGTCGGGAAAAGCAGTGCGAGATCTGGCTGCAGGCAATTTCTGATGCGATCGCTGCAACCCAGCGGGAACTGGACGGCCTAAGCGATCGGGAACGTTCGGATAAAGAGCATTGTGCTGCGATCCGTGGCGCACTGACCGTAGCGGAAAAAGAAATGGCAGAGACGGTGGCTTTGCTGAAAACATTACAGTCTAATCAGATTGATGCGGATGCATCGGTGGAAAAGATTACTGACTGCATGCAGACGCTGCGTACCGAAATGGCAGCGCTGGATGCAGAAAAACTCACTGCCCAGGGTCATATTGCGGACCTCCGTATTCTTCACGCAGCGGCCCAAGGCGACCGTAACAGGAAGCTGCAGGATATTGACCTTATTCAGGAAGATACACTTCGTCAGGAGGCTCTGATTGCCCAGCAAGAAGAAAAACTCCGCAGCAATGCAGAGGAAATTGCTGCTGCAACCGAGGAAATGGCAAAGGCACGGGAAAGCTATGCGCTGACAGAAGCCAGCCGTTCTCGCTGCGAAAGTGATATTGCAGAGCTGAATAAATCCATTAACAATATGGAACGAGCCTGCGCCCACTTGGAAAGCAAGAAAGAAAAAGCAGACTTTGAAGAAAAGACGATTATCGATAAGCTTTGGGATAGCTATGGCCTTACTCCCGGTACTGCCCAGCAGAAACGGGGCGAAATCGAATCCGTAGCTGCCGGTAATCGAATTATTGCGGAGCTAAAGCGTAAGATTTCCGGTTTGGGTACACCCAACTTGGGCGCAATTGAAGAGTATGCTCGTATCAACGAACGATACACCTACCTTGCCCAGCAACGTGACGATGTACTGGAAGCAAAACGGGACTTAGAAAGCATTATTCAGGACATTACGCAGGAAATGACCGCTATCTTTGTAACAGAGTTTAAAAAGATCGATGAATATTTCGGCAAGACCTTTGAGGAAATGTTTGGTGGCGGTAAGGGTCAGCTTGTGCTTGAAGATCCGGATGCACCTTTGACTTGCGGCATTGAAATCCGCGTGCAGCCTCCCGGAAAACAGCTGAAAACCATCACACTTCTGTCCGGTGGTGAAAAGGCGTTTGTTGCCATTGCGTTGTATTTTGCTATTTTGAAGGTTCGTCCCACTCCGTTTTGTATGCTGGACGAAATTGATGCGGCGCTGGACGACCGAAATGTGGAACGTTTTGCTACATACCTGCGGAACCTGGGCGAAAAGACCCAGTTTATCGTCATTACCCACCGTCGTGGTACAATGGAGGCCTCTGATGTACTTTACGGTGTAACGATGCAGGAGCAGGGTGTTAGTAAACTTTTGCGGCTGGATTTGAACCAAATGGAGCAGCAGCTGGGTATTGCAGAATAAAGGAGCAACCAAATGAGCTTTTTCGACAAAATAAAAGCAGGTCTTACTAAGACACGAAATGCGCTTTCCGATACATTGGGCAGTGTTTTTTCCGGTTTCAGTGAAATTGATGACGACTTTTACGATGAGCTGGAAGAAAGTATGATCCTTGCGGATCTGGGCGTAGATACTACGGTTCGTGCCATTGACAATCTTCGTAAAACCGTGCGTGAGCAGAAATTAAAAACTACCGATGAGGCAAGAACCGCGCTGAA
>JAZKXS010000033.1:0-8366 GCA_045611745.1 Faecousia sp. | reverse complement strand
ACCGCTTTTGGCGGCAGGTACACTGACCCGGAACCAGGTTTCCTCCGGGGTAGCTCCCAGTGCCAGAGATGCATCCTCATATTCCTTAGGGACGGCATCCAGGGCAGTGATGGAAACCTTGATGATGGAGGGCAGGATCATAATTGCCAGGACGATAATGGCAGCCAGCAGACTTGCGCCGTCCGGAAGACCAAATAGATTGCGGATACCGGGAACCAGAACCATCATACCCACCAGACCGTATACAACGGAGGGGATGCCTGCCAGCAGGCTCACTGCTGCGGACATAATCTCTTTCACCTTGGGGGATGCTTTCTTGGAAAGGTAGACCGCAGTAAAGAAACCGATGGGAACACCGATCACCAGCGCACCGGCTGTGCCGTAAATGCTGGAAAGGATAAAAGGCAGAATACCATACTGGGGATCAGCCGCAGCCGGATCCCAAACCTTACCAAATAGGAAGTCCCATAGGCCGATCTCCATAATAGCGGGAATACCGGAGATAACCAGATACACCGTAATCAGTAGCACACATGCAACGGTCACAAGACCTAAAATCAAGAAGATGCCGTGTACAATATTTTCAAATACTTTGTTGCTTTTCATAGATTCACCGAAATGTACACAGTAAGCGGCGATTTTCACCGCCGCGTTACTTGTTTAGTTGACAGGCACCACACCGGCTGCGGTGATGATCTCGTTGGCAGCAGAGGAAGTTGCGAAGTCAAAGAATTCTTCAGCGGTCTCGCTCAAAGCCACACCTTCCTTGGTAACCAGCACAAAGGGGCGCTGCACGGCATAGCTGCCATCCTTAATGGTAGCTTCGCTGGGGACAACACCGCCAACAGAGATTGCCTTCACAGTATCCTTGACGGAGGACAAAGATACATAGCCGATAGCATTGGGGTTCTCTGCCACAGCGGTCAGAACTGCGCCGTTGGAGGTCAGTTCCTGACGGTACTTGCAAGTATCTTCCGTGTCGGTAATCGATTCAAAGCCGTCACGAGTGCCGGAGGATTCCTCACGGCCGATGCAGACGATCTCGCCATCCTTACCGCCAACTTCGCTCCAATTGGTGATCTCACCCTTGAAGATGGCCGCGATCTGCTCCACCGTCAGGTCAGCAACGGAATTGTCGGTGTGTACGATGATTGCAATGCCGTCGATTGCCAAAATGGTTTCCTTCAGGCCCTCAGCCTTTTCGCTGTCCTTCAGATAACGAGAACTGAGGCCAATGTCGCAGGTGCCGTCCTTAACAGCCTTGATGCCGGTACCGGAACCGGTAGCGTTGTAAGTGAATTTTGCGCCGGTCTCTTCCATGTAAGCTTCACCCAAAGCGTTGATCACCTTCTGCATAGAAGTGGAGCCGTCGGTGGAAACTACCTTCTCTTCTTTGTTGCCGCAAGCAACCAGGGACAGTGCCATAACCAGGGTCAGAATCATACAAATTAGCTTTTTCATAAATAAAATCTCCTTGTCTTTTTTGGATTTGTTTTTCTGTACCTCATGGTTTCATCATATCCATTTCATGTAAAATCCAAAAGACAAGGTCTGTATAATGTTTGTAAAGTTGTGCCGCCGTTCTAATAGTTGTGAAAAAGGGGGGAATATGGTATAATATACTAAAAGTTGTTGTTCTTAGGAGGTAGTATGGGAAAGATTTCAGTATCAAATGATTTTCAACAATTTTGCAAGAACCTTCGTATGTCAGATTTTGTTGTTTCAAATATCCAGAAACGATATCGTGCAATTACCAAGAGAATTAATCAGGATTTTTGGAGCAGCGATTCTGAAACGCTGCATAGTTTATATGTAGGATCGTACGGACGGGGAACGGCCATTTATACGAGCGATATTGATATCGTAGTGGAGTTGCCTTGGTCAGAGTTCTCCAAGTATGACAACTATAGCGGTAATGGCCAGTCTGCACTGTTGCAGGCCGTGAGAAACAGTTTGATGAAAACATACAGTTCTTCTCGTATTGGTGCAGATGGACAAGTCGTGGATGTTGTGTTTTCTGATGGAGTCAAGTTTGAAGTCGTTCCGGCATTTAAGTATTCGGGTGACTTCGGATATTGTTATGCAGATACAAATAACGGAGGGTCTTGGAAGGATATGAACCCCAAGGTTGAAATTAATACATTCAACGGCCGAAATTACTTAGCAAATGGTAATTTGAAACGGCTGTGTCGTATGATGCGTGCATGGAATTCTCAAAAAGGAGTCTTGATGTCAGGCATTTTAATAGACACATTGGTATATCGTTTTATGCAACAATATGAATACGCTGAGGAAACGTATACATATTATGATTGGATGTCGCGTGACTTTTTCAAATACTTAATAGATGTAGCAGATCAAGATTATTGGCTGACCCCTGGAAGCGAAGTGCGAGTCTACAAGGAATTTGAGTTTAAACGCAAGGCAGAAGAGGCTCATTCGATATGCGAGAAAGCATTATCTTACTATGCCAAGGATTACAATTATCTTTGGGCTGACGAATGGAGGAAAATCTATGGAAGCAAATTCCCAACAGCATAAGGATGTTCTGTACAGCACCCTGGAAGAGGCTTACGGAAAAGTCGTATATACATATACCACGCAGGTGATCCATGCCGGTCGCCTGAAACGTCGAAACACCATTTTGAAGTGGTTACAGATCATTTTGTCGGCGGTATCAACTGGTGGTTTCTTAGGATCGGTTATTACCAATCAGACAGCGCTGGTGTGGGTTGGTGGCCTTTGCTCCACAGCATTGTTGGTACTGACTGCCTATTTTAAGGACTCTGACTTTTCCAACACCTATGCACGGCACCATATTACGTCTAACAGTTTGTGGACAGTAAGAGAAGAGTACCTTGCCCTTCTTACCGACTTTGACGCGCTGACTACAGAGGAAATCACGAAAAAGCGGGATGACCTCCGGAAGAAAACATCAAAGATCTATGAGAATGCACCTTTAACGGATGCAAGGAGTTATGCCTTGGCACAAAAGGCTATTAAAAAGGGCGAATCGCAATTCTTCTCCCGGGAAGAGCTTAATCAAATGCTGCCCGAAAAGCTGCGCAAGCAATAAGTTTTCCCTAAATTTTGCACACGGAATAAACCGGTATAAATTTTTTACAATATATTTGGAGGTTATAGTTGTGATACATGGACTATCCAATGCTTTTCTATACACCGCAAAACGAGTCATTACACTATGGGATACGAATTCTGGGCAAGTTGAGAGTTGTGGAACAGGTTTTTTTATTAACAAAGGCGATGAATTATATCTAATTACTAACCGTCATGTCGTTGATCTTCCCTATGCAGATCCCCAATATATAGGTGCCACTTTGATTGGATGCAGGTGCGAAGGGTATGAGTCGGTGAGAAAAGATTCCTTACCATCGATGTATACTACTATTCACATCAAAAACTATAACGAGTTTGTATTCCACACCAATCAAAATAATGATATTGCGTGCTTAAAGGCCCCTGAAAGCACTGATGGATCACCGTCTATAATATCTGTTCCAATAGAATATGAACTGCTTGCCACGAAAGAAAAAATAGAGAACGACCTAACTATCTGTGATACTATTGCATACCCCGGTTTTCCAAAATGGTATGATAGAAAGAATAACACTCCCATTTTTAGAATGGGAACAATCGCAAGCGATCCTCGCGTAGGATATTCTGCCAATGCTACTGATCCTGATGCAGATAGAGTTGCTTACGAGGGTTTCTCATCTGGTGGTTCATCAGGGAGCCCTGTATTTGCAACCCAGAGAGGATTTAAAGTGGGTGGTGCATTAAAGGCACCAAGTGATTTTTATCGGCCTGTAATGGTTGTAGGAATTAATGCCGGTCACTATCCGAGTGACGAAGGCCACTCAGGAATCTCTTGGTTTTTTAAGTCATCCGCTATTATCGAATTAATTGACTCATATACATAATTTCTACAGTCGTTTTACAAATGCAACGCAATTTTGAAAATGCAACGCTCCGGCGCTTAGCGTTGCATTGTATCAAAATGTGTAGGATATGCCAAAAATAAGGATACCCAACTCGGGTATCCTTATTTTTTTGCAATAGCAACTGCAGACAAACTATACTATAAAATTTTAGTTGTTTTTTGGGAGAATTTCGATTAAAATGAAAATATCGAAAAGGATAAGGGGGGAGAGATTATGGCGCTGTCTGCAAAATCTGTGCGCACCCAGATTGCAATACTGAAGCCGCTTTTGCACAATCTGTCGTTAGAAACCATAAGAAAAGGTCAAGATAAGCTCGGTGAGTATATGAGCAATCGATACAGCGAACGTGTTTTGGTAAAAAAGCATAGTTTTTCTTGCTTCGAAGGCGCATGGGTGTTGCCTCGTGATGAACGCCGACAGGGTGTGATTCTTTATTTGCACGGCGGTGGTTACACCTGCGGTGAGTTGAAATATGCAAAAGCATTTGCTTCTATACTTGCCAGCGACTGTGGTGTGCGTACCCTTGCAATAGCATACCGTCTTGCGCCTGAGAATCCGTTTCCAGCGGCTTTAGATGATGCGGTTGAGGCTTATCAGTACCTTTTGCAAAAGGGCTATCAACCCAATCATATCGCTCTGTGCGGAGAAAGCGCCGGCGGTGGCTTGTGCTATGCCTTGTGTCTCCGCCTTAAAGAAGAGAAACTCCCACTGCCCGGAGGCATCATTGCAGTATCTCCTTGGACAGATCTGTCACTATCCGGTTCTTCCTATGAAACCAATAAAATGTCAGACCCGATTATGACTCGTGAGCTTTTGCAATTTTATGCAAATGCATATGGTGGTGACCCGAAGAATCCGCTTGTTTCTCCTATATTTGGTGACTTATTGGAGATGCCACCGTCACTTATTTTTGCTGGTAACGATGAAATAATGCGCAGCGATGCCGAGAACCTGCACGAAAGGTTGACTACATCCGGAAGCCAAAGCGAGCTTATTATAACTCCGGAGCGATGGCACAGCTATTTGCTTTATGACCTTGCAGAGGACAAAAATGATTTTCGCGCAATTAACAGATTTCTCAATAGGCATATTTCTGTTGAAAACAAGCTAAGATGGACACCTCTTGACAATGCGGCAAAGATTTATCCTGCTGTCCGTACAAAAAAGTGGAGCAATATTTACCGCCTTTCTGCAACACTTAATGAAACGGTAGATGTGGATGTACTTCAATCTGCGCTTGATGTCACGGTTCGTCGCTTCCCGGCTATGTGCGCAAGGCTGCGCAGAGGGTTGTTTTGGTATTATCTTGAGCAAATTCAACAAGCACCTACTGTCCGCAGCGAAAGCAGTATTCCTTTGATCCCAATGTCAAAAGAGGAAATGCGGAAATGCGCTTTTCGTGTAATTGTATATAATCGCCGTATTTCTGTCGAAATTTTCCATTCGCTTACAGATGGCTCCGGTGGGTTTATATTCCTTAAAACGTTGATTGCTGAATACCTGCAACAGAAGCACGGTATATTAATACCTGCAACTGACGGCGTCCTCGGTCGTCTTGAAGAACCAACAGAAGCGGAAATGGAAGATAGCTACCAAAAGTACGCAGGCCCTGTTAGCGCCAGTAGGCAGAGTACGGATGCCTGGCAGGTTTTAGGAACGCCTGAAAAAGACGATTTTGTTCACGTTACTTGCCTCCGTTTGGATACGGCTGCACTATCGGCAAAAGCAAAGGAGCTTGGGGTGACGGTTGCTGTCTTTCTCGGCGCTGTAATGATGGATGCATTGCAGAATTTACAAGCTGAAAAGATTCCAAATCCTAAGCATAGAATGGCAATCAAAATTCAAATGCCTGTAAATCTTCGTCGGATGTTCCCCAGCCAAACTCTGCGAAATTTTGCCCTATTTACAATGCCGGAGATTGATCCGAGGTTAGGACATTATAGCTTTTCTGAACTTTGTGACATTATTCGAAGTCGTATGGCACTTGAAGCAACCCCCAAGTTTATGAGTACAATGATCGCAGCCAATGTCAATGCAGAGCGCATTTTTGCGATTCGAATGGTTCCTTTGTTTGTAAAGAATTTGATCATGAAGGCTGTGTTTAATACAGTCGGTGATCGAAAATCTTGCCTAAGTTTCTCCAATTTGGGCCTTCTCAAGCTGCCATCTGTGATGCAGCCCTATGTACAGCGGTTTGATGTCATTCAGTCTGTACAAGCCAAAGCCCCATACAACTGCGCTGTGGTTTCTTATAACAACACAACCTGTATCAATTTCATTCGCAACATTCGTGAATCTTCCCTTGAATATCATTTCTTTAAAGTGCTTCAAGGTCATGGGTTACAGGTCGAGGTTGAAAGTAACGCTCGAAATTGACGAAAGGAGACATCTATGTACTGTGTAAATTGTGGTGTAAAACTGGCAGATACAGAAAAGTCCTGCCCACTTTGCGGCGTGGTTGCTTACCATCCTGATGTGCAGCGTAATGATTGCGAGCCACTATATCCAAATGAAATGCATCCGGCAAGACAAGTTAGTCCTAAGGGTGCGAAGATCATCATTACAACCCTGTTTTTGCTCCCAGCATTGATTACGCTTCTGTCTGATTTTCAACTAAACAACAGCGTAACCTGGTCAGGATATGTGATCGGAGGTCTCATTGTTGCTTACGTAATGTGCGTGCTTCCGTGGTGGTTTAATAAACCAAATCCTGTGATATTTGTGCCTTCTGCTTTCGCAGCAATTGCGTTATATCTGTTATATATCAGTCTATATACAAATGGACGTTGGTTTTTAAGCTTCGGCCTTCCGGTTACCGGCGGTGTAGCATTGATTGTTACGGCAATTGTAGTGCTGTTGCGTTACTTGCCCAAAGCCGGTCTTTATATTCTTGGCGGAGCTGGTATTGCCCTTGGCGTTTTTATTCCGATGATTGAGTTTTTATCCTATATTACATTTGATGGTGTTCGTTTCTTAGGCTGGTCTTTCTATCCGATGATTGTATTTATTCTGTTAGGTGGAATGTTGATTTTCCTTGCTATTTGTAGGCCTGCCAGGGAATCTATGGAACGCCGTTTCTTCCTTTAACCGCTTATGGATATACTATTTGAAGATCGGGATATCTTGGTGTGCATCAAGCCGGTTGGTTTGGATTCTGAGCACGAATTTCCGGCAGCACTTGGCGGCAACATTTACGCTGTACATCGATTAGATAAGAACGTTGGCGGTGTGATGGTATATGCCAGAAACAAGGAAGCTGCAGCAGACCTTTCGTCTCAAATCCAAAGAGGCGTAATGATTAAGGAGTATATTGCCTTGGTTGAAGGCAAACCGCCCCAGGAGGGTGTGTTTGAAGACCTCTTATTTAAGGACAGCCGGAAGAATAAAGTGTTTGTTGTAGATAGGCAACGTGCTGGTGTAAAGACTGCAAAACTTTCCTTTGTTCGACTAACGGCAGGGGAGCAGTCTCTTGTGCGCGTTAGACTCTATACCGGACGAAGTCACCAGATACGCGTTCAGTTTGCCTCACGAGGTTTTCCTCTGGTGGGAGATAAAAAGTATGGAGCCAGAGGAAAAGAAAAGGAAATTTGTTTATTTTCATGTTCTCTGACATTTGAACACGGCGGCAAAACCTGCACTTATTCAGCGCTTCCCGAGTGGAGTGCCTTTGAGATGCAATTGTAAGAAATATTGCACGAAATGTGAAATTAGGTATTGACAATTTCTGCACACTGCGATATAATAGCGAAGCTGTGTGCAAAATGCTGCTATAGCTCAGCCGGTAGAGCGCATCCTTGGTAAGGATGAGGTCGCCAGTTCAAATCTGGCTAGCAGCTCCAAAACCTTGAAATCCATTGGGTTTCAAGGTTTTTTCTTATTTTTCGCCAAAAGTCAGAGCGCATCCCTACTCTACAACTACTTAGAGAAGGGATGCGCTTTCATTATGTCAAAGAAACTGACCTTTCGTGGACATTCCACTCAGACCTATGCAGAGGTCTTTCAATCCTTCATTTCAGCAAAGACAGCACAAGGGGTTGCGGATATCACAATCCGCAACTACCACAACAATCTCCATGTGATTTCCAAATATCTTGATACTTCTCGACCTCTTGGAGAACTGACCAAATGGGACTTGGATGAAATGATAGTATCCATGCGACAGGCTGGTTTGGCTCATAACTCCATTTCCACCTATGTGCGCATTGTTCGCACCTTTTTGAATTGGTGCCATGTGGAGGGGCTAACATCTCTGACCATTCCCAACATGAAGGACAAGGACACAGTAAAAGAAACCTATACAGATGCGGTCTGCGTCCCGCACGACATCATCGTTTGCGCTCCGCACTCTGTCTGCGACCCAGGCGTGGCGGTCGGTTAAACTGGGGCGGGTATAGACATCGCCCA
>JAZKXS010000032.1:0-24043 GCA_045611745.1 Faecousia sp. | reverse complement strand
CCTTTGGTGCCTATGACGGAGAAAAACAAAGAAATTATGCTGAAGCATATGCGGGAATTGGGGGTAATCAAATGAGAGCAATCGTGTGCGGCGCAAATGGCGCTATGGGCAAGCTCATCCGTGGTATTTTGGGTGAGGAAGCCATTGGTCTTGTAAGCATTGACGGGGAAAACAATGTCCCCAAGACCTTCGCGGAATTGGGGAAACTTGCCGGTGATGTGATCATCGATTTTTCTCACCACAGTGCAGTAGCAGATGTGCTGGGTTATGCCAAAGAAAACGGCTTTGCCGCTGTCATTGGCACCACCGGACACACCCCGGAGGAAAAGGCGCTGATTTCGGAAGCCGCCAAGGAAATCCCCGTTTTCTATTCCGGCAATATGAGCTTGGGTATTGCAGTGCTTTGCAAGGTAGCAAAGCAGGCCGCCGCCTTCTTCCCCGATGCGGATATTGAAATTGTGGAAACCCACCACAACCGCAAGGTAGATGCCCCCAGTGGCACCGCGCTTATGCTTTTCAACGCTGTGAAGGAAGCCCGCCCCGAAGCTGTGGCACACTGCGGTCGTGCCGGTGAAGGTAAGCGGACGCCCGAGGAGATCGGCATCCATTCCCTCCGGATGGGTGGTGTTGTAGGCGTTCACGAGGTGCATATCTGCACGCCCAGCCAGACCCTTACCCTCCGCCATCAGGCAGAAACACGGGGTATGCTTGCCGACGGCGCGGTAGATGCTGCCCGGTTTATGGTCGGCAAAGCGCCCGGTCTTTACAATATGGACGACCTATTGGCAGAAGTAAAATAAACCAACCCGCCAATCACCAAATGCAAAAAAATCCATTTTCACGATTGGCGGCTTTTTTGACCTCTGAAAAAACCCGGTCAGCTTTCGCTGACCGGGTTTTATTTCACATTACAGGAACTTCTTGACTTCTTCAGATGCCAGTGCGGGATCGTCAGAAACAGTGATGGTGATGTCCATGTAGTTGGCCTCTGCGAAAGTGGCGCACCACATAATGAACTCTTCACCGGCGGCACGGTCAGTGCCGATGGTCTTGTACAGATTGTCGATGTACACATTGGTAATATCGTAGTTGCCTGCGTGCAGACCGCTGAGCAGGCCCTTGAGCATATCAGAATTGCTGATGCCGTATTCCTTGGAGTCAACCAGACGAACCTTGTGAGGCAGGTCGTAGGTCAGCTTCTGGCCGAACTCTATGCAAACCACATCGCCGTGTGCGCTGGAAACAGCCTCTTTAATGGAATCGATCATCTTCTTGGTCTTGCCAGAACCTTTCAGGCCCATAATAATATGAATCATCGGAAACTCCTCCTTTGCTTGCAGCATATTAGCTGTATATAGATTCTAACAGTTTTCCCCTCTTATTGCAAGGGGCAATATGAAGAATTTACAAATTTTTTTATAATTAATAGCCAGGTTTGCCCAAAAGCTCAAACATATTGCGCTTGTAGAACTCAACACCGGGCTGGTTGAAGGGGTTGACATCCAGGGTGTAAGCAGAAACGCCACAGGCAAGCTCGAAGAAATAGAACATTTCACCCAGCTTCTTTGCGTTCAGCTCACCCATATCCACAGTGATAACAGGTACATTGCCGTCCACATGAGCTTTCAGTGTACCCAGGAAGGCCTGCTCGTCAACAAAGTCCAGCGTCTTGCCCTCTAAGTAGTTCAGGCCATCCAGATTCTTTTCGTCACCGCCGATGATGAATTTCTCCTCGGGTGCGGCAAAACGGATCATGGTTTCGAAGATATTCCGCTCGCCCTGCTGGATCATCTGACCCAGAGAATGGAGATCTGCGGTAAACTCAGCAGTAACCGGGAAAATACCCTTGCCGTCCTTGCCTTCGCTTTCGCCGAAGAGCTGCTGCCACCAGCCGCCCATCATCTTGAAGCCAGGCTCAAAGGATTCCAGAATTTCAATGCACTTGCCGTTGCGGTACAGAAGATTTCTTGCGGCAGTATACAGCCAGACGGGGTTTTCAAAAGAACGGATGTCGTATTCCTTCTTTGCCTCCACAGCGCCTGCCATAACCTCCATGGGGTCAATGCCGGCAACTGCCATAGGCAGAAGGCCAACGGCTGTCAGAACGGAATAACGGCCGCCTACGTTGGGGGGAATTACAAAGGTCTCCCAGCCTTCCTCCATTGCCATCTGGCGCAGAGCGCCCTTGTTGGGATCGGTAATGGCATATGTACGGGCATTGGCTTCCTCTGCGCCGTACTTTTCAATAAGCATTGTCCGCAGAGCGCGGGTTGCGATGGCAGGCTCGGTGGTCGTGCCGGACTTAGAAATAATAGCGATGGAGAAATCCTTGCCGTCAAGGAGACGCTTCAGCTCGTTCCATGCTCTTGTGGACAGGCCGTTACCGGCAAAAAACACCTGGGGATCACCCTTGCCCTTGCCGATGTTATGGTTTGCGCCCTGCAAAAGCTCGATGGCTGCACGGGGGCCTAAGTAGCTGCCGCCAATGCCGATAACCACAAATACATCGGAATTTTCACGAATACGCTTCGCAGCAGCACGGATACGGGTAATTTCCTCCGTCTCCTCTGCCGTGGGCAGTTCCAGCCAGCCAAGAAAATCATTTCCCTCTCCGGTGCCCTCGGTCAGTGTCATATGAGCATTAAATACTTCCTTTTCCATAGCCAACAGGTCAGGCAAGGAAAGCTGACCCCAAATGTTGGAAATATCTACTTTGATCATTATAAAGCCTCCTTTTGGTTTCTTACAGCATTTTAACACATAGAAAAATGAAACACAAGGGACATCTTATATTTTTAAGGGTAGCTTTTTTTGTTTTTTTGTTATATGATAAAGAAAATAACGGAGGTGTTTTTATGCGTTATGGTTTTGGCATTGATTTAGGCGGCACTACGGTAAAGCTGGCCTTTTTTGAGGAAAACGGCACTTGTATTGATAAATGGGAAATCCCCACTATAAAGGATAATCAGGGGGAACGCATTTTAGGAGATATTGCCGCAGCTGTTCTGGGATATTTGGAGAAAAACCAGATTTCCAAGACAGACCTTTTAGGTATTGGCATCGGTGTGCCAGGTCCGGCAGATGTCAACGGTGTGGTTTCCGTATGTGAAAATTTAGGCTGGGGCAAAAAGGATATTCCTGCATTGTTGGGTGCGCTCACCGGTCTGCCTGTGGCCTGCGGCAATGATGCTACATTGGCCGCATTGGGCGAGTGCTGGAAAGGCGCAGGCAACGACAATATGGTTTTCGTAACCTTAGGTACAGGCGTTGGTGGCGGCATTGTCACAGATGGCAAGATCGTAGCCGGTGTTACCGGCGCAGGCGGTGAAATCGGGCATATTGCTTTATTCCCGGACGAAGGGGTCCCCTGCAACTGCGGAAAGTGCGGCTGTGCAGAGCAATACCTGTCCGCTACCGGCATTGTTCGGCTGGCAAAGGAGGCGCTATCCCTCCCCCACACTTCTTCCCTGCTGGATAACGGAGAACTGACTGCAAAGGCCATTTTTGATGCAGGTCGTGAAAATGACCCGGTAGCAAAAGCCGTGCTGGATCGTTACTTTTCGATTATGGGTTGGTTTTTGTCCATTCTCTGCTGTACGCTGAACCCCGATGTCATCGTGTTAGGCGGCGGTGTCAGCAAGGCAGGTCAAATGCTCATTGACGGCGTTTTAGAGCCTATGCGAAAGCATACCTTTTCACCCTGCCGGAATGTCCGGCTGGCCATTGCAACACTTGGCAACGATGCCGGCATTTACGGTGCATTCAAGCTGGCACTTCAAAATTTTACATAATCTGACCATCGTACATCTTTCACCCCCTGTTAAGCGCATTAACAGGGGGTATAAAAAGCTTTTCGATATACAAATTTCGATAAAAAATTATTTTTTATAGTGACAACAGCGTTTTGTTTGTGTTATAATAGGGCAGATAATGCGTTTTTATAACATATACCTTAGATTTACTTATATAAAGGAAGATGTTTTCGTGGAAAATTACACTAAGTATGCGCCCAAATCTGCCGGTGAGCTCCAAGCTCTGCTGCAAAACATAGACAATTTGTTTGTCATTGCCTGTAACAAATGTTACAAGGCCTTTGACACAGCCAACGAGCCTGAGCTTAACGAATTTGTAAAACTGGCAAAAGATGCAGGCAAAACCATTGTTGGTACAATGCAAGCAGACTTTTTGTGCAACGAAACCAAAGCCACCCAGAACCTTGCGACGCTGATTCCTGAAAATGCAGATTGCGTTGTGGTCTTATCCTGCGGCTTAGGTGTACAGACCGTAGCCGGCATTGCAAATCTACCTGTTTATACTGCAACCAATTCGATTCACTACACCGGACATCACGGTATGGCTTTAACAAAAAAACGTTGTGATGCCTGCGCCCAGTGCTACTTAAGTATGACCGGTGGCATCTGTCCTGTTGTTGACTGCTCCAAGAGTCTCTTAAACGGTCAGTGCGGCGGTGCAAAGAACGGCAAATGTGAAGTCAACCCCGACAAGGACTGCGCTTGGGAGAAAATTCAGCAGCGTCTGTCCGACCAGGGAAGACTACAAGAACTGACTTCCCAGTGTGTACAGGTACGCAATTACAACAAAGTCAATTTTAAGGTTATTAATGATTATGTTAAGGAAATTCGCCAGAAGCGTTTTGAGGGCTGGTATGGCGGTATCCATCCCGTAGAGGGAAAAGAATCTACCGAACACAAAGCATTGGTGCGTTTCCCTGCTCCAAAAGTTGCCGTATTCCCCATGAGTATGCACTTAGGCGCACCTGCCAATCCGATTGTTTCCGTTGGTGACCACGTAGATGTGGGTCAAAAGCTGGGTGAAGCCGCCGGTTTCATCTCTGCGCCGATCCACAGCAGTATAAGTGGCACGGTCATCGCCGTCGAGGAGCGTCCCCACGCAACACGGGGTACTTGTCTTAGTGTTGTAGTGGAAAACGACTTTAAAAACACCATTCATTCTTCCGTGCAGCCTAACAAGCCTTTGGAAGAACTGACACCTGCCGAGATTATTGAAATCGTCAAAAATGCCGGTATTGTTGGCATGGGCGGCGCAGGCTTCCCCACCTATGTGAAGCTAAACCCCGGCAAACCCATTGATGCAGTACTTGTCAACGCTTGCGAGTGCGAGCCTATGCTGACGGCCGACCACCGTGTCCTTTTGGAATTTGCTGACGATATTATTTTCGGTCTACTTGCGGAAATGAAGACCGTTAACGCCCCCAAGGGCATCATCGTCATCGAAGAAAACAAACCCGATGCCATCGCACTGCTGCGTGAAAAAACCGCCCACATCCAGGGAATTGAGGTTTTGGAAGTTGCTACCCAGTATCCCCAGGGTGGTGAAAAAATGCTCATTAAGCGCGCCCTCGGCCGCAGCGTTCCCAGTGGTGCCCTTCCTGCCGATGTAGGCGCCTGTGTCAGCAACGTTTCCACTGTAAAGGCCATTGCCGACGCTATTAAGACAGGTATGCCTCTTGTGGAGCGTGTTACCACCGTTACCGGCAAATATATTCCCAACCCTGCTAACTTTATTGTCCCCATCGGTACACCCGTTTCCCAGTTGGTAGACGCCTGCGGCGGTATCTCCGGAAAGGATGCCCTTATTAAGGCTGGCGGTCCTATGATGGGCTTCCCCCAGACCACGTTGGACACCCCGATTATGAAAGGCTCAAACGGCATTATTGCCATCGCAGATGACGAAACCGAGCCCAATGAATGTATCAAATGCGGTCGCTGCGTAGATGTATGCCCCATGGAGCTAAAGCCTCTGCACTACTTTAAGCTGGTTGGTGCGCAAGATTTCCAGGGCTGTAAGGACATGAAGATCATGGACTGTATGGAGTGCCGCTGCTGCGAGTACATTTGCTCCTCCAAGCTCCCCTTGGTCACGATGATCAAGATGGGCAAAAATGGCGTAAGGGGGTTAAAGTAAAATGCTGATTACGGAACTGAAAAACAAAGACATTATACAAACCTCCCTTTCCGGAAAGGTGTTTGTTCTTGTCTGCCACGGCTGCAAGGATATCCACTTCCCAGAGCATCTGTCAGACGAACTGATTGCAGAGCTTACAAACAGTGGTATTGTTGTTGGCACTTTGGTGACCGATTACATCTGCAATCCAGAAAATCTGAAGCTGCAGCTGCAAAAGCAATCCGCTATCGACGATGCAGATACGATTCTGGTTCTATCCTGCGGTGTTGGCGTGCAGACTGTTGCAGAAATGTTCCCTACAAAGCGTGTTTGTGCCGGCTGTGACACTTACGCACTGCCCGGCTTTCAGGGAGTTACCCCACTGGAGCATAACTGCGCCCAGTGCGGTGAGTGCTTTCTGAACTTAACCGGCGGCATCTGCCCCCTCACTGCTTGCTCGAAGGGTCTTGTCAACGGTCAATGCGGTGGCGCCAAGAACGGCAAATGCGAAGTTGACCCCAATATGGAATGTGGCTGGGAGCGTATCCAAAAGCGACTTGAGAAAATCGGTCGATTGGACGCCCTGAAATGCCCTGCGCAAATTCGCAATTACGCCATCGATGATAAATGAGGAGATAATATAAATGAGAATTACTGAACTTTTTGATAATGGTCAGTTTGTTGTGACCGCAGAAGTCGGCCCACCAAAAGGCATCCATATCGACCATTTGGTAGAGGAAGCCAAAGAATATTTAAGCAGCATTACCGCTGTGAATGTAACAGACAACCAATCCTCTGTGATGCGTATGGGCAGCCTGCCCACCTGCGTAGCTTTAAAAAGCGCAGGTCTTACTCCCATTTTGCAGCTAACCTGCCGTGACCGCAACCGGATCGCATTGCAATCTGAGCTTTTAGGCGCTGCTATGTTGGGCATAGATAACATTTTGTGCTTAACCGGCGACCACACAACAATGGGTGACCATCCCGGCGCAAAGCCTGTATTTGACTTAGACTCTGTTTCCCTGCTGCACACAGTTTGCCAGCTGGAAAAGGGTGTGGATTTAGGCGGTCAGCCTCTGGTGGGCGAGCCTCCCAAATTTGCAAAAGGCGCTGTTGTTTCTCCCTGTTCCGATTCTGTGGACGCACAGCTTGCCAAAATGGAACGGAAAGTTATGGCCGGTGCCGAGTACTTCCAGACGCAGGCCGTCTTTGACTCTGAAAAGTTTATTTGCTTTATGGAGAAGGCCAAAGAGTTTGGAAAGCCTGTACAGTTAGGTGTGATCATTCCTAAGTCTGCAGGTATGGCCAAGTTTATGAATAATAACGTTGCCGGTATTCACGTACCCCAGCATATGATTGACGCACTGGCCGCTGACAAAGAAAGAGCAAAGGCCGGCATCACAGGTATGGAGATTGCCGCCCAGATCATTCGGGAGTGTAGGCCCTACTGCCAAGGTGTACATATTATGGCCCTTGGTTGGGAGGCAAAAGTCCCCGAGCTGCTGAAAATGGCAGGTATCTAAATAATATAAAAAAGGATGTGCCAAGCGGCACATCCTTTTTTATATCTCTTTGTACATCATACCGGCATCGTCTTTTTTTACGTTGTCGGCCACCTGAACGACCTCCACTGCCACCGTCCGGGGACCCATGGAAATCTCAAGCTTATCTCCCACTTTGACTTCATAGCTTGCCTTTACCACTCTGCCGTTGACGCTGATGCGACCATTGTCGCAAGCTTCGTTGGCAACGGTGCGGCGCTTGATCAAACGGGAAACCTTCAGGTATTTGTCAAGACGCATTACTTGGAAACGATGTCCTTCAGGGTCTTGCTGGCCTTGAAAGCAGGCTGAGTGGAAGCAGGAATCTGGATGGCTTCCTTGGTACGGGGGTTGTGGCCGGTGCGAGCTTCACGCTTCTTGACATCGAAAATGCCAAAGCCGGAAACCTGGACCTTATCGCCCTTGGCCATAGCCTGTGCGATGGTCTCGAAAGTAGCGGATACAACGCGGTCAGCGTCCTTCTTGGTCAGGCCTGCCTTTTCAGCAACGGCTGCAATCAATTCAGTCTTATTCATAGTGTTTTACCTCTCTTCTTATTTTTATAAGATACCATAAAATTACCATATTTTTATCCAAATTGCAAGGGTTTTTTTATTTATAACCGCAATAATTTGGCAATTTTGTCCCCTTTTGGCAGAAGTTGGCAATCTTCTGCGGTAATTGTCTTGGTAATTACTACCATTGCAAGGTAAACTGCGCCGCCAACTGCGATGGGCACGCCGCATAAAATTACCCGGCTGGTAATGTGCAAAAGGTTCTCAAGAAGCCAAGAAACGCCATATACTGCCACGCCCATCGTCGCCGCAGGCACGAAGGGCCGCAGGATATTTCTCAAAATTGCCGGTTTTTGTGGCACATAACGGCGGATTGATACAAGATTCAAAGCCGCAATGCTCACATAGCAAAGGATTGTCCCAATGGGCACACCCAAAATGCCAATGTTTGGATTTCCTGCAAGGAAATAGACCACCACCAGCTTTACGCCGCCGGACAGCAGCATATTGATAACCGGTACGTGGGCATAGCCGTGGGACTGAAGTACAACGTTGGTGTACTGGATGATGGAATAAGCAAAAATGCAAGAGCCCAACAGCGCCATAAGCTGACCTGCAAGGGTCAATTTCAGTCCTGCATACCCGCCCAGCAGCGCCATAACCGGCTCCGCTAAAATGATAAGTCCTACTGCGCAAGGCAGGGAGATAAGGCCGGTGATCCGAGCAGCAGATTCCTCGGTTGCCCGTACTGCGTGGTCCTTGCGAAGGGTCAGGTACTCCGTAATGGCCGGCAGAACGCTGGTTCCGATGGGAATGATAAATGCGCTGGGCATATTGAAGATGGTCTGCGCAAAGTTATAGATGCCTTTCAAGTTTGCCGCCACCTGTGAGCTTATCTCATTGGCCGTCAGATTAGGAGTAGCTTCTGTCACCTGCTTGCGCAGGAGCTCGATCAGTTCACCGGTGTAGCGATTGGTATTGAGCAGATCCACGATCCGATCCATATAAAGACCGGTTTCCACAACGGTGAGTAGCTGCAGACCGGCAGAGCCGATGGTGATGGGAACAGCTACCTTTAAAAGCTCCTTCGCTGTTGCGCCAAAGCCCTCCGGTGTATCGCTGCTTTGGGGCAGCACCCGATAGGCTTTTTGCAGCTTGGTGACAAGGTATGCCGCAGATACTGCGCAGCTTACGGTCACGCCCAAGATCGCACCGGCTGCCGCCAGATGAACCTTAGAGGTAAACTTCATAATGCCATAGGCCAGAGCAATGCCTACGATCAGCTTAACAAAGGCCTCCAGCATCTGAGAACGGGAGGTGGGGCGCATATTGCCCTGTCCCTGGAAAAAGCCACGGCTGGGAGACATAATGCCCATAAACAGCGCACAGGGCGCCAGGCACATAATCGCCGTCCAAGCATCGGGCTGCTCCATCGCATCTGCAAGCCATCGACAACCCAGCAGCATAACAAGTGTGCTGAAAATACCAAGGCAGAGAAATACCATTCGGGAGGTCTTATAAACTCTGCGGACCTGATTATAATTCCCCAGCGAATTTGCCGCACTGATAAGACGGGAGGTCGCAATAGGCAAGCCTGCCGTGGAGATCATCAGAAGCACCGAATAGATATCATAGGCAGTTGTAAAGTAACCATAGCCCTGGTCGCCAATGATCATCTTGAGGGGGATCTTATACAGCGCACCAATTACCTTGACCACCGCAACTGCAATCGCAAGGAGGGCTGCGCCGTGGAGGAAGCTTTGCTTACTGTTATTCTTTTCCATTTTTATCCCTCCTTATTCTGCATCACGAAACAAGGTTGGAATGGCATACTCCGTTAATGTCTGCACAACGTTTTGCAGGTCAATGGTGGGGAAGCTGCCATTTTGGTAGAGGATTTTGCCTCGTACCATAGTCATTGCCACATCGCCACCCTTGGCAGAAAACACCAGGGAGCTAAGCACATTATGACAGGGCATCAGATGGGGCGCAGAATAATCCACAAGGACAATGTCCGCATCCATTCCCTCTTTTAGCATACCTGTATCGGCAGCGCGGCCTTGAGCTCTTGCGCCGCAAACGGTAGCCATCATCAAAACCGCAGGGGCAGGCATTGCAGAAGCATCGCCCCCGGCAATACGCTCCGCCATTGCCGCTTGCCGCATCGTTTCAAACATATCCAAATTGCCACACTCTACTGCGCCGCCGGTACCCAGCGCTACATTCATACCTGCCTTTACGCAAGCGGAAATCGGTGTTGTTTTTTGGCCGGCTTTTGAGTCAGCGACGGGGGTCGCCACAGCAGATACCCCTTTTTTGCCAAGGTATTTCCGGTCTTCCTCCGTCATAGCCACACAGCCGGAGGCGGTGGTGGGAACAGAAAACATCCGATGACTGCCCAGCAACTCTGTCTGGCTCAGTCCTGTTCGCTCTACGCAGGATTCTGCCTCCCCTTGGGTCTGTCCCAAATGAAGCTGCATACCAAGCCCTTCCTCCAAGGCATAGGCGCCCAGCGCCTCCCAAAGAGGATAATTGCTGGTATATTCGCTGTGGATACCGCAATCTATACGGATCCGGCCATTATCATAACCGTTCCACTTTTCTACGACCCGGCAAAGCTCCTTACATTGCGCATCCGTTTCAAAGTCAAACTCTTCATTCTCGTCAACAAAACGGTAGGCAGAAAGGGCAACATTGGCTTTTATACCGGCCTCTGCGGCAGCTTCCGCCACAGCATCGGGGTAGTAATAAAGATCGGATACAGAGGTAACGCCAAACCGCAGACACTCTGCAATGCTCAGCAGCGCAGACGCTTTGGCGGCTTTGCTGTCCATTTTCGCTTCTTTTTGGAGAAGCTGGGTCAACGCCTCCCGATTGTCTGCATCGTCAAGGAAGCTGCGCAAAACGGTGGTTGCCAAATGGGTATGGGCATTGACAAGTCCGGGAATGGCCACCATTCCTGTGCCGTCAATAATGGTGGCAGGTGTCTCCTCAGAAGCAGATTTTCCTATGTAGGTGATCTTTCCCTCCGAAATACCCACGAAGCCGCCGAAAACCACATCCATTTTCTCGTTCATTGTTACCACTGTAACGTTGGAGATCAGCGTATCCAATTAAACACTTCCTTTCATAAGGGCAAACAGCTCCTCTTTCTGACGCAAAACGTCGTCAAGCTGCGCAATATACTGTTCCGGGAATTTGGGATTGTGGAAGCGCTGCAGGCCGCCACCGGGCAAATTCACCTTATTCATACCACCGCCACCTAAGGATAAGATGGGGTGGATTTCTTCCATCATATAAATATTATACAGGCAGTCCTGTCCATTTTTACTCCAGCCCACATTTTCAAAGCTGCCGGACATATATTTTTGCCGGTAGAGATAGTAGGGCTTATAGCCCAGGGCAGAAAGGGTTTTATTCCCGTAGGCCACCATTTGGGAAACCTCCTCATAGTCTGGGAGATTTGCACGCTTTTCAAACAGGTCTGCGCCTTTTTTCAGCGCTAAGGTATGGACGGTAATGTTGGCAGGCTCCATGGCAGCAACCCGATCAAGGGAACGGCGAAAACCGTCACAGCTATCCTGGGGCAAGCCGGCGATCAAGTCCATATTGATTGCCGAAAATCCTGCGTCTACCGCCATTTTATACGCCTTTTCCACATCATCGGCGGTATGGGGTCTGCCGCAGGCACGAAGGACATGGTCCTCCATTGTTTGGGGGTTAATGCTCATTCGGTCTGCGCCGTTTTCCCGAATGACCCGGAGCTTTTCTTCATCCAAGGTATCGGGTCTACCGCCCTCTACCGTAAATTCTATGCAGCGACTTAGATCTATATTGTCTTTTATGCCCCGAAGGAGGCGCTCCATTTGGGAAGATGACAATGTAGTAGGCGTACCGCCGCCAATATAGACCGTACGAATATTTTTCCCGGAATCCGCCAAAAGCTTGCCTGCAAAAGACAACTCCGCCGCCAGCGCATTCAGATATTCCTCCAAAAGGGTCAGGTTCTTCCCTACCGTGCGGCTGACAAAGCTGCAATAGGTACAGCGTGTGGGGCAAAAAGGAATGCCCACATACAAAGAAATATCATCTTTCTCCAGCTTTTCTACGGCAGAAACCGTAGAAAGGGAGCAATCCAGAGCCAATTTTCTTCTTTCTGGGTTTACATAATATATTTCCTTCAGCAGGCGGTCTGCGCTTTCGGGAGTACCGCCCTCCAAAAGGTGTTTGGTTGTGATTTTGGTAGGCCGGACGCCTGCCAGCGCACCCCAGGCAGGGGCAGACGGCAAATGGGGCAACGCAGCAAGGTAAAGGCTTTGCTGCAATGCCTGCCGACGCAGGCGCACCGTTTCTTCCCTCAAAAGAATGCGTTTGACCGCTCGGGTCTTTTTCCCGTCTATGGATATCTCCGTAGCCGCCGTGAGCCATACCTTTCCCCTGCATAGCCGGGAAACCACGCTGCCCTCCGGTGCATCCGGAAACAGCGCCATTTGAAGCTGCCCTACGGCATATTCCTCTGTATGGCCAATCAGCTCTAATTTCATAAAACGCCTCTCATATAGGGATTGTGTTCTCTTTCGTAAGAAAGAGTTGTCTGGGCACCGTGGCCGGGAAGCACATCGTAATCTCCCGGTAAGACCGCCAATTTTTTAAGGGAACCAATCATTTCTTTGGGGTCACTGCCGGGAAAATCCGTTCTTCCGCAGCTGCCTGCAAAAAGGGTATCCCCGGAAAACAGCACATTTCGGCAAAGCAAGCAGACCGCACCCGGGGTATGACCCGGGGTATGCAGAACTGTAAAATCCAGTCCAGCCTCCGTCAAACGATTGGTATAGCTGTCCGTAAAGTACAGTTGGCCGTCGGTCATCATTTCCGGCAGCAATTTCTCCTCCGGTCGCAGATAAACCTTACAGCCGGTCTCCTTTGCGATTTCCCGAACACCGCCCACGTGGTCAAAATGTCCGTGGGTAAGAAGTATTGCAGCAACCTTTTTGCCCTGCTGGCGGACAACTTCCAATATTTTCTCAGGCATATAACCCGGGTCAACAATTACGCAGTCGTCCCTTCCCTCCTGCCAAACAATGTAGCAGTTGGTCTGATAGGCGCCTACGGTAACAGCAGCAATTTGCATAGCCTACTCACTTTCTACGGGGCGTGTCCAAAAGTACATCCGTATCTAAAATCAAAGTTACCGGGCCGTCATTGACGGATTCCACCTGCATATCCGTACCGAAAATGCCGTGCTGAGGCGGATAGCCCAATTCTTCGCAAATGGACAGGAATTTCTCGTACAGGCGGTTACCCAATTCCGGGTCTGCCGCCTCTGTAAAGCTGGGACGGCGACCTTTCCGGCAGTTGCCGTAGAGGGTGAACTGGCTGACCACAAGCACTTGTCCGTCAACATCGGAAAGCCCCAAATTCATTTTTCCGTTTTCGTCCTCGAAAACACGAAGTCCCAAGGCTTTTTCTGCCAAATACCGGCATTTTTCCTCTGTATCCTCCGGGCCGACGCCCAAAAGGATCAGAAAGCCTTTGCCAATATTACCCACCATCTGTCCGTCAATCGTAACGGAGGCCGATTTTACTCTTGTTAATACCGCACGCATAAAAATTCCTCAATTTTGTCCACGGCGAGATCCGATCACATCACGGATACTCAGCAGTTTATTGCGAATGGTCTCCAATTCGGCAACGTTTTTAACCTCGAAACGGACAGTAAACACACTATGTCCGCCAGGCATATCCTTGCCGTAAAGCTCCTTAACACGCACACGGGCGGTGGTCATAATCGTTGCCACGTCCAAAAGGAGTCCGTCACGGGTGATGCAGTCCAGTTCCAAAGTGGTATCAAAAGGCTGCTCATCCACATTCGCCCAGCGAACACGTACCCAACGGGCAGCCATTTCCGGATCGTCCCGGTTTGCCGCATTGGGGCAGTCTGCCCGGTGGACAGAAACGCCAAAACCACGGGTGATAAAGCCGATAATGGCATCTCCCGGCACAGGGGTGCAGCACTTGGAGAACTTGATCATACAAGATTCGATGTCCTCCACAATGACACCGTTTGCGCTGTGGCGGCTCTTCTTTTCATTTTCCGGTGCAAGACGCAGAGGACTTGTGCGCTCCGGCTGAACACGGGAGGCGCGATTGATGTCGTCACGAATTCTGCCCACTGCCTTTGTGGCAGTAAGTCCGCCGTAGCCAATAGCGGCATACATATCGTCCCAGCTGTCAAAAGCCAGCTTTTTCAGGAGCGCAGGCTCCAGCTCCGGATCTGACAGTGCGGAAAGGGGCAGCAGAAGTCTCCGCATTTCTGCTTCAAAACTGCTGCGGCCGTGGAGAATGTTCTCCTCCCGCTTTTCCTTCTTAAACCACTGCTTGATCTTTGTCCGTGCCTGATTGGATTGACAAATATTCAGCCAGTCACGGCTGGGACCTTTGGCAGTTTTAGAGGTAATAATTTCTACAATGTCACCATTTTTAAGAGCCGTATCAATGTTGCAAATTCGGTTATTGACCTTTGCGCCAACCAAGGAATTGCCAACGCCGGAATGGATGAAATAGGCAAAATCAATGGGTGTCGAACCGGCAGGCAGGGAAACGATTTTGCCCTTGGGAGTAAACACGAACACCTCATCATCGAACATATCGATCTTAAAGGAATTCACATATTCCTCTGCGTCGGTATCCTGCTGGCTCTCCAAAAGTCTGCGGATCCACTCAAAGTCCTTTTCTTCCCCTGCGCCCTGCTTATACTTCCAGTGGGCGGCAACACCATACTCTGCGGTTTCGTGCATTTCCCAAGTACGGATCTGCACTTCAAAGGGAATACCCTGTACACCGATGACCGTTGTGTGCAGGCTCTGGTACATATTGGGCTTGGGGGTGGAGATATAATCCTTAAATCGTCCCGGTACAAGGTTAAAAAGATCGTGGATATGGCCAAGGACATTGTAGCAATCGTGAATGGAATCCACCACAACACGGAAGGCATAAATATCGTACAGCTCATCCATGGTCTTATCCTGAGCATTCATTTTCCGGTAAATGGAATAGACGTGTTTGATGCGGCCGTAGGTGTGATTGTGAATCCCCACTTCCTCCAGACGGTTGCGGATCTTCTCCTGAATGGCGCGCATAAAGGCTTCGTCTTTTTCCTTGTGGGCCTGCAAATGGTCCATAATATGGGTATAGCTTGCAGGATCTATATACCGCAGAGCAATATCCTCCAGCTCCCATTTGACCCTTTGCATACCAAGGCGATACGCAAGGGGGGCGTAAATATCCATCGTTTCCCGACATTTTAACAGCTGCTTTTCCGGGGTCTGGTACTGCATTGTCCGCATATTGTGCAGACGGTCAGAAATTTTGATCAGCACCACCCGAATGTCCTTGGACATGGCCATAAACATCTTCCGCAGGTTTTCCATTTGCTCCTGTTCGTTGCTGGAAAAATTGGCACGGGTCAGCTTGGTAACACCCTCCACAAGCTCTGCGCAGGTGGTTCCAAAAAGCTTTGCAATTTCGTCAAAGGATGCGTCCGTATCCTCAATGCAATCATGGAGCAGCGCTCCAAGGATCGCATCTTCATCAAGGCCCAGCTCCGCAACGATCTCTGCCACCGCAAGAGGGTGGATGATATAGGGCGAGCCATCTTTGCGTTTCTGTTCTTTATGCTTTTCCCGGGCATAATTTATGGCACGGTCGATCCGCTCCATATCCGCCCCAGGCATATGCTTGGCAATTGCCGCGCATAAAGACGCATATCTATTTTCAAAGGTTTCCAAATTTCAACTCTCCTTCGCCAGCAGCAAACGCTGCATGGTGGAACTTAAGCTTAGATCTTTCTTTTCTGTGTGGATGTCCGTCCGGACAAAAAGGAACTTATGCTGACGTTCCAACTGTATAAGTCCCACATCTGCAAACACATCCAAACAGGTCAGCAGTTTTTCAAGGGGCAGCTCTTTTCCCGTACAACAGGCGATCTTTCTGCAAAGGCTCATGGGTGTTTCGCAGATGGTTTCGCCCCGGCTGATCAGATAACGCCAGATTGCGCCCTGAAGGGCACGGTCAGGCATAATCAGCTCTGCTGCCGATGCTGTCAGTGTGTCAGCCCGAAGTGCACGGTAATTGTCCGTTTCTACCGGACATTCCACCGGGCAGTAGGGTCGGATATCCACCACATTCATCTGCACAGAGCGCTCACCACGATATTCATTGATTTGCGGTGTGAACGCCACATCCACCGTATCTCCCTGGCAAATACAGGCCGTTTCCGGTGTGGCAGAAAAATAGATGGCCTGAAAGCTATGTCTTCCTGCGCGCAAACGCAGGCGCATATGCTTGCCGCCGCCCACTTGACTGATGCGATCCACTTCCAGATGCTGCATAACAAATATAGGCTTTGGGCAACCTGCGCCGCAGGGCTCTAAAACCCGCAAAGAATCCACATTGGACAGTGTCAAAAGCTCCGATGGTATCACACAGTCGCCACACAGCGCCATTGCCGTTTCTGTCTGAGCGTAATACGTATTTACCTGACGACACAGCGCCTCACGGAAAGCACCGATATTGTCTCTGTGAATGGTGAAGCCTGCCGCCAATTCGTGTCCACCGTAATTTTGGAGCAGGTGGGCATTTTCCCGAAGGGCGGCAAAAAGATTAAATCCGCCAAAGCTTCTGGAGCTGGCTTTTCCGTGGTCACCGTCCAAACAAATAAGTACCGCGGGGCAGCAATACTCCTCCGCAATTCGGCTGGCAACAATGCCAACCACACCTTGGTGCCAGGTATCGTCCGCCAAAACAACAGCATCCGGCATTGGGTCTTTGGGAAGCATTTCGGTTGCCTGCTGATAAATCTCTGTTTCCACCATCTGTCGCTGGCGGTTGAGATCGCAAAGCTCCTTTGCCAAAGCTTGGGCATATGCGCTGTCGGAAGTCAGGAACAATTCCACAGCCAAGTGGATTTGTCCCATTCGGCCAGCCGCATTGATACGAGGGGCGAGGATATAACCCACGGTAGATGCGTTCAGCTCCTCCTTTCGGCAGGCGCAGGCTTCCATTAATGCCGCAACACCTACCCGGGGCGCTGTTTGCATCTTTTCAAGTCCTTTGGCAACAAAAAGGCGGTTTTCTCCCTGCAGGGTCATTACATCGGCAATGGTTCCCAAACAGACAAAATCACTGTATTTCTCCAGCACCTGCTGCTGATTTGCGCAAAGGGCAGATGCCAGCTTGAAGGCAACACCTACACCGGACAGATTTTTATGGGGATAACCACCATCCGGACGGTGGGGATTGATCACTGCCACAGCATCGGGCAGATTCTCTTTACATTCGTGGTGATCGGTAATGATCAGATCGATCCCCTTTTGCTTGCAAAGGCAGGCTTCCTCTTCAGCCGTAATACCACAGTCCACGGTCACGATCAGCTTAACGTCATTTTCGGCAAGCTGCTCGATGGCCAAGGCGTTGAGGCCATACCCTTCCTCCAGCCGGCCGGGAATATAAGGCACACAGTCCGCACCCAGTTCTCGTAAATAACTTGTAAGCAGGCAGGTGGCAGTAATGCCGTCCACGTCATAATCTCCAAAAACCGCGATTCGCTGCTTTTGAGCAATTGCCTGTTGGATACGCACCACAGCAGGGGCCATATCCGTAAGCAAAAAAGGATCCGGCAGGAAGTCATCCCAACCCAAATAACGCTCCGCCTGCCGCTCATCGCAGATTCCCCGGGAGGCAAGCACCATCGCTGTCAAAGGTGGATATCCTGCCCGTACCAGTGTATTTACATGATCCGCCTCAATTTTCGCCACATTCCAGATTCCGTATTTCAAAGCACAACACATCCATTATATCATTTTCTTTATATTATAACAAAAATGTCCGGAATGCACAATAGAATTCTACATTTTTTCCGCATTTATGAGCTGCATAACCGCAGACACCGCCATAGGCGCAAGTACCAGCCCTAAAAAGCCGAAAAACCGATACCCGGCATAAATTGCAATGAGCGTTATAAACGGGTCAATGCCTAAATTTTTTCCTACGAGTCGAGGCTCTAATGCAGCACGAACGCCTGCAGAAACGCCGTAAATTACAAGAAAAAGGATCGCATCGGTAGTTTCCCCTTGGAATAAGCGCAGCAATGCGCAAGGCACAAGCACCGTTCCCGTTCCCAGAAGGGGTACGGCATCCACGATCGCCACAAGCACCGCCCATGCCGGTGCGTAAGGTATACGCATAATAAAGAAGCCGACGGTCACAATGCCATAGGTCACAAGGCACAAAACAAGCTGCGCTTTCAGCCAACCGCCGAGGATCCCACGGGTTTTCCGCAAAGCAGGAATATAAGTTTCTTTCCATTTTTCCGGAATGTGACGCGCAAGCTGCGTCTTAAGGCGAGGCAATCTGGTAGAAATCATAAAGCCGGCCAGTATTGCCGTACCAATTCCCAATGCGCTGTCCGGCACAGCGCTCAAAACCGAGCCAACTGCGCTGCCAAGGCGGTCTGTCAATCCATCCATTACCATAGTTCCATCGCTGAAAAACCGCAAAACCGTATTGGTCAGCAAAGGGCGAACACCCTCCGGCGCAGTATTGGTCATCTGCACCAAATACCCTTGCAGCGTTACAATGCCATCCCGAGCCGTTTGCTGAAGATCCGGCAGCGTCTGCGCCAAAGTGCCCAGCTCCCGTACAATCACCGCCCCAAACAAGGACAACAACGTGATCAGCGCCACAAGCACACCGCTTACACCGATTCCTGACGCCACAGGGCGTGGCATTTTCGTTTTCGTCAGCAGTACCACCATAGGTTCTGCCGCAAATGCAAGAGCCGCCCCCACAAGAAAAGGCAGCGTGATGGGCAAAGCAAATCGGACAAACAGCCATATCCCACCGATCCAGAAAATTATCCGCAGCATTTTCTTTCCAAAAACCCCAGACATAGCCACGCTCCTTTCCTACATATAAGCCCCTTGCAATTTGTAAAATATATGTTACAATAACCTTAATGTAACCAGAAAAAACTGTCGTTTTATACAGATTCAGGAGGATGCACACCATGGCAAACAATCCTAAGTACTTTATCGTGGAGGCCTCTGCCCTTCCCGAGGTTTTTTTGAAGGTAGCAGAAGCCAAGCAGTTACTGGCAACCGGGCAGGTTTCCACCGTCAACGAAGCCGCAAAGCTAACCGGTATCAGCCGCAGCGCATTTTATAAATACCGGGACTCCCTGCTCCCCTTTGAAAATATGACCAGCGGTCGGATCATCACCTTCCAGCTGATCATTCACGATCAGCCGGGTATCCTTTCCGGTATCCTCGGTATTTTTGCCGCTTGCAATAGCAATATTCGTACCATCAACTCCATTGTACCTACTGACGGCTGTGCGGTTGTCACCGTTTCTTCTGAGACCATTCATATCACCGTAGAGCTGGAGGAAATGCTGCAGCAGTTGCGGGATGCCAACGGCGTAATTAAGGCAGAAATTCTTGCCGGTTAATAAAATTAAAGTGGGCGTATGAACATAATACGCCCATTTTCTGCACCTTAGACACAAAAATGCATAAAATAGCCCAGAGGTGATCGATATGCGTATCGTACAGAAATATGGTGGTTCTTCCCTAAATAGCATACAAGCGCTTCAGGCCGCCGCCCAGCGGATCAGCCAGCTCGCCCGGCAAGGCGCCCAGGTTATCGTGGTTGTTTCCGCCCAGGGAGATACAACAGATGAACTCATAGAAAAAGCCCGTTTGGTCAATCCCCGTGGTTCTGTCCGGGAAATGGATGCTTATTTATCTGCCGGAGAACAACTTTCCGCTTCCTTAATGGCCATGGCGCTGGGCGCAATGGGTGTGCCTGCCATCAGTCTTTGCGGCTGGCAGGCAGGTCTTTTAACAGATGATGTCTACGGCAACGCCCGTATCCTGGGTCTGCGTAACGACCGAATCCTTCAGGAACTATCAAAGGAAAATGTCGTCGTAGTCGCCGGCTTTCAAGGCGTGACCGACGCCGGTGACATCACCACCTTAGGCAGAGGCGGCTCAGACACCACCGCCGTTGCCCTTGCCGCATTTTTGCAGGCAGATCTTTGCCAGATATTTACCGATGTAGATGGGGTTTATGACCGAGACCCCCGTCGTTATCCCGATGCCCAGCGTTTTTCGGAGATCAGCTACGAAAAAATGCTCCGTCTCATCGAAAGCGGTGCGCAAGTACTCCACGACCGCAGCGTGGAGATCGCCCGTGCATACAACCTGAAAATCGAGGTTCTCTCCTCTGCCACCGGCGCACCTGGCACCATCGTAGGTCCTTAGCTTCATTTTCCCCAAAAACAGTATCCCCTATACAAAAAACCGACACAGCAGAAACTGTGTCGGTTTTTATAGGTTTTTTGATCATTCCTCGGCAAATATCTTTTCAAAAATGCTGTTTTCCAAGAAAAGCACGTTCAAATCCACATTGCCGCTGATACCGGAGACTCTGCCTGTGGAAGTATACTGCCACATATCGACCCGGAAATCAGAATTGAGGTAATTGCGGTAATCTGCGTACCAAATGCCGTAATCTGCCAGCTCATTCATATACAGCTTATTTTTAACTATGTAGTTGGCCGCATATACCATGGGATAGTAGCCAGCTTCCTTTATGGTATCGCAGAAAGCCTTGACGCAGTCGGTTACACTGCGCTTGGAAAGGCCATACACACGAGGCGTATCCGTTTTGTTGAAGTACTCCCAGTCACATACTAAAGGAAGATCTACATCCCAATCTTTTACGATGTCCAAAAGGAATTTCGCTTCCTCCTTGGCTTCTTTAACCGTTCTGGCCTGGGAGAAGAAATAGAAACCAACCTTCAAGCCTGCGGCCTTAGCGCCTTTATAGTGCTGCTGCACATAGCTATCCATTACCAGCTTTCCGGACCAGGCTGTGCCACGGAAACCGGCGCGGATCATAACGTAGTCTACACCGGCCGCCTTCAGCTTGTTCCAATCGATCTTTTCCTGCCAACGGGAAACATCAATACCAACGGCCGTTTTCTCTGTTTTGCAGGAGATGAAATGACCGTTCTTTACAAAATCGTCTGCATCGAAAGGATTTTTTACCAACTGGCTGGTGGTAGTATTTCCTTCAGAAGGCTTGGTTGTAGATTCCTCTGTGGGTTTGGTTGTGGGTTTTTCCGTGGGATCCGGCTCTGTGGCGCCCACTTTTACATAGGACATGCAGATCCAGCCCTTGTTGGTTTTTCCCCATTTCACACCGCTGACTGTGGTTTGTTCCAAAATCACGATCTGTGTACCACGGGCGTAGCTGCCAACCTTACGGCTGGAGGAACGGGCGGATTCACGGATATTCAGGCTACTGACATTGACCACAGCGCTCAGCTGTACTGCAGGGGCTTCTGTGGGCGCTTCCGTTGGAGCTTCTGTGGGCGCATCGGTAGGTGCGTCAGTCGGTGCGTCTGTGGGTGCGTCAGTCGGTGCATCGGTGGGAGTATCCGTAGGCGCATCTGTAGGATCGGTAACGGGCCCACCCAAGCTTGCCGGAGGCTCCTCCTCTGCATAAATAGGCACTGCTACCAACAGTACCGCAATAAGCACAAGTGCCACAACCTGGATTGCAGAAGCCAGTAAATATTGCTTTCTGTAATTCATTTTCATAGGCGCTGTTTTTCTCCTAATTATCATAGTATTGGTTATAATCGTGGGTTATTATAGCATAACCTTGCCAATAATGCAAACTTTTTCTTTTTTCGCAGCACAACGCAAAAATCCTCCCGAATTAAAATAGGGACGATTTTGCAATCGTCCCTAAATTTTATTTCTTTTTCTCCATTCTCACAAGGAGGAACGGGAAAACCAGCAAAAGCACAATGGCTGCAGCGAGGAAAATATTTTCATTGGGAACAAAAGAGGTCGTACCGTCGCTGTTTGTAATCAGCTGGGCGTTGCGAAGCACCTCTTTGCCAATGGCAGGGCCAACGATGCCAGGCACAAAAACCTGGGCAAAAATCCGCACGCCCTGCAATCTTCCGGATTTTCCCTCCGGGGTATAATCCCGGATCACGGCGCCAAACACCGCCATACCGGCAAGGTAGCCACTCATCATAAACAGCGAGCCTACAAAGACCGGCAAGGTTGTGCGGGTCAAATACAGCACTACAAAGCCCAAAAGCAGCCCCGACACCGCCAAAAGGCCAGAGAACCGAAAGCCTTTTTTATCATACACTCTCCCCCAAAAGGCGGTAACCACCGAGGCAATGATAATGGCAGGTGCCATAATCAGGACATAGTCCTTCATTCCCAAAGCCACCTCATAGTAAATGATGAGGTAAGGCATATAAATCTGAATGGCGATATTAAAGAGAATATAGCCCAGCAGTGCCAAATAAAGCTTTTTATTCTCACCAATGGTCTTGGGGCGGAAGCCGTATAAAATACCACCTAAGTAAGAGTCCTTGACCGGCTGAATATCCGGCTCTTTGATGAGGAAAAAGCCGGCAATACCTACGGCCGTGGTAAGTGTACCAATCACCGCAAAAATGATGCTCCAGCTGCTTGCCTGCTCCAAATCAAAGAACATAAAGCCGCCAAATACCACCAAAATACTTACCAGCGGCATCATTGCGTTAATACCCTCCGCTGCGCCACGGTTGGAAGAATCGGTGGAGTCTGTCAGCCAGGCATTAAATGCAGCATCGTTGGCGGTAGAGCCGAAAAAGGTCATCACGCAGTCCAAAATGATCGTCAGGCTCACGCCTACGGTGGCGGCAGAGACGGTCATACCTAAGGTTTTGCTGATAATATCCTCCCGGAGGAAAATGAAGCTAAAAATGGAAACACCCCACAGAAGATAGCCACCGCAGATAAAGAGCTTCCGCTTGCCGATCTTATCGGAAAGGGGTCCCATCAGAACCGTTGTCAGCGTAGCAGTAATTGCCGAAGCAGTGACCATATTGGAGATATCTCCGGCAGAGGCGTGGAACATCTTATAGATAAAGACGTTAAAGTACATATTCTCAACGACCCAGGCGATCTGCCCCATTAAACTGAAGATCGTAAGGCACAGCCAAAAGCGGCGATTTAATTTCGTTTTCATAAAAGCCCTCCTTTTTTGTCCAGTATACTCCACAAAACAGTTTTTTTCAAGGCAAAAGTAAGGCTGGACGGCGGAGAATTGTTGTGATAGAATAGATCCATCACAAACAAGGAGCAATTGCTATGGCAAGCTATAAGAGAATTTTCATATCCTATCTGGAAAATGAGGGCATTAAGTTTATTGATCAGAACGAATATTTTGTCCGTGTGCCTTACAGCGGTGAAAACTTAAAAAGCATTCCTTTGCTTGTCCGTTTTGACAACAATAACGAGCCTCGGGTGCGGATCCTCTGCGCAGAAATTACCAATTTTAAGGGCAAAGAGGCTGCCGGCATTGCGCTGTGCAACGAACTGAACAACGATTACCGCTGGCTTAAGTTCTATCTGGATAATGACTCCGAGCTGATTGCCGCCTTGGATACCTATATTGACGAAAACACCTGCGGCTTCTTCTGCTTGGATCTGGTGAAGCGGTCTGTGACCATCATCGACGAGGTCTACCCCCGAATCGCCCGGGCAATGTGGGCATAAAGCATACTATAAGAGCGTAAGGACAGTCCGTCCTTACGCTCTTTTTTTGCTGTGGTGGCAGAGATAATTAATTTACACTTTTGCCGCAATTGGGGCAGAAATTTTTACCCTCCACATTTGCGCCGCAGTTTTGGCAAAAAGCAACCTTGGGCTTTTCTGCCTCTGCCGGGGAGAAAACATCGGGCTTATTGTCATTTTCACCCTTGAGCTTATTATTGATCTGAATTACATTCTTGATCAGCAGAATGGTCATCATCAAAAATTCATATGCCAGGCGAATGGCAATGGGGCCAACAAGCATCAGAAGAATTCCGTATTTTCCGTACCAAACAGGCGGAATGTGATAATAATAGCCATCGTAACCGGGCTGGACATAGAAAAGCATAAAGAAACCGGTCAGGATCGCAAGAGCTGTGGCAAAGATGTAAAG
>JAZKXS010000031.1:0-3286 GCA_045611745.1 Faecousia sp. | reverse complement strand
ATTGACGGAAAATCAAGAAAAGCGTTGCCGTAACGGCAATTCCTTTTCTGTTACTATGCAGGACGGCATATATCGGGCTTACAGCAAAAACGGTGAGTTTTTGATGCTTGCCAAAGTGGAAAACGGAATTATGGCCACAATGAAAAGCTTTTTTGAGGTATAAAAAGAAGGTATGAAACAAACGATCTATGCCCTCGGTTTTTTTGACGGCGTGCATTTGGGACATCAGGCGCTGTTGGCGGCTTGCCGCAATCTGGCGGACGCACACGGCTGCAATGCCGGCGTGATCACTTTTACCACCCACCCGGACGGCCTTGTGGCAGGGAACGCACCCAGTCTTATCAACACGGTGGAGGATCGGCGGCTGCTGCTTTTGACCGGCGGTATGGACTATGTGGCGGAGCTGCCCTTTGATGAAGAATTGAAAAATACACAGTGGTCTGTGTTTTTAAGTGGCCTTGTGGAGCAGGGGGCAGGGGGCTTTGTCTGCGGCAGCGATTTTCGGTTCGGCGCAGGAGGAATGGGCACGGCTGAAATGCTGGAGAGCTTTTGCGAAGAAAGAAATCTTCCCTGCGCTATCGTGCCTCAGCAGATGATGGATGGTGTCCGTGTCAGTTCCACCTATATTCGTACGCTGATCGCCCAGGGCGAAATGGAAAAAGCAAGCACCTTTCTGGGGCATCCCCATCTCCTTTCCGGAGAAGTGGTTCACGGCAGAGGATTGGGACATACCATCGGTATTCCCACGGCCAATTTGGAGCTGCCGCAGGGCGTTATCTGCCCGAAATTGGGTGTATATGCCTGCGTTGCAACGGTAGAAGGCAAAGAATATCTGGCGGTTACCAATGTTGGGACACGTCCTACTGTCTCGGGAAAGCATATTACAGTTGAACCGTGGCTTTTGGATTTTGCCGGAGATATTTACGGAAAACGGATTCATTTGCTGTTTTATAAATTCCTTCGTCCGGAGCAAAAATTTGATTCCTTGGAAGAATTGCAGGCGGAAATTCAGAAAAATGGGGCGCAAACCCGGAAATTCTTTGAAAATTACGAATAAAAATGCTTTACATTTGGAAAAAACTATGATATATTATCCAAGCTGGCTTTTTGCCGGACAATATTTCTATGCCCGCAGCTCAGTTTTGGGAAGTCACCGACCCTCTACTTAGCGCAGGGTAAATTCAAAAAAAGGTGGAAAAAACAATGATTCAGAAGGAAAAAAAGACCCAGGTAATCCTGGAAAATGCTACCCACGAGGGCGATACTGGTTCTCCTGAGGTACAGATCGCTATCCTGACTGCCCGTATCAACGAGCTGACCGATCACCTGCGTATGCACAAGCATGATAACCACTCCCGTCGTGGTCTGCTGATGATGGTTGGTAAGCGCCGCAGCCTGCTGGACTATCTGGCCAAGAAGGACATCAACCGTTACCGTGCAATCATCGCAAAGCTGGGTATCCGTAAGTAAGAACATTTGGGAGACGACGGATACCGTCGTCTCCCTTTTCACAGCGGATCTTTTGGCGTATATGTGCACAGCAAATATCTCGAAATACACAAAGTATGTCTTTGATATTTGCTGCTTCATCTACACCAAAATCTCTCGCTGTGAGCCACCCAAACAAGAAAACAAGTAATCATATCGGGAGACACTTTAGCAGTTGAAAGTGTTGCTGATCTTCAGCGATAGTTTCAAGTGCTAAACCTCCCGAACAAACAAAAATATAGGAGGTAAACAAATGATTACTCGCAAGACTTTCCCCAATCACAAGGTCTTTGAGACCGAAATCGGCGGCCGCCCCTTTACCGTTGAGACCGGTAAGGTCGCTGAGCTGGCAAATGCAGAGTGCATCTGCCGTTATGGTGATACTGTGGTGCTGACCACCGTCACCTGCAACCCCATTGCCAAAGCTGGTATTGACTACTTCCCTCTGACCATCGAGTTTGAGGAGAGAATGTACTCCGTTGGCCGTATTCCCGGCTCTTTCAACCGTCGTGAGGGCAAGCCCTCCGAGCGTGGCATTCTCAACAGCCGTATCATCGACCGTCCGATGCGTCCTCTCTTTGACGAGGAGCTGCGTAACGACACTGTCGTAACTTGCACTGTATTTGCCAACGACGACGAGAACCCTGTTGAGGTTGTTGCTTCTCTGGGCGCTTCCATCGCCATCGCTTCTTCTGATGTGCCCTGGAACGGACCGGTTGCTACCACCAACGTTGCCCACATCGGCGACCGTTATGTGATTAACCCCTCTGCTGACGAGCGTGCTGTCTGCGATTGCTTTGTCTGCATCGCTTCTACCTTCGAGAAGGTTGTTATGATCGAGACCGAAGCAAACGAAGCACCGGAGGCAATTGTTTACGAGTGTATCCGTATTGCCCACGAGACCAATATGGAGATCGTAAAGTTCATCAACACCATTGTTGCTGAGATCGGCAAGCCCAAGTTCACCTTTGAAAAGGCTGCTGTAAACCACGAGCTTCTGGACGACCTGATCGCTTACGGTCTGGGTCAGATCGAGCACGCACTGGACACCGACGACAAGAACGTTCGTGAGGAGCGCCTGACCGCTGCCCGCCTGGATTTTGCGGAGAAGTTCGGTGGGAAGGACGAGGACTTTGTGACCCACATCGACGTCTGCCTCTACAAGATGCAGAAGAAGGTCGTCAAGAAGTGGCTGCTGGCCGGCAAGCGCGTGGACGGCCGTGGCATGGACGACATCCGTCCCCTGGACGCTGAGGTCGGCGTTCTGCCCAGAGTGCACGGCTCCGGCCTGTTCTCCCGTGGTCAGACCCAGGTGCTGTCCATCTGCACCCTGAACACCCTGTCCGCTGCCCAGAAGCTGGACACCATCTACCCCGAGGAGACCAAGCGCTATATCCACCACTACAACTTCCCCAGCTTCTCCACCGGTGAAGCTCGTGCTGCCCGCTCCACCTCCCGCCGTGAGATCGGTCACGGTGCGCTGGCTGAGAAGGCTCTGCTGCCCGTGATCCCCTCCATCGAGGAGTTCCCCTACGCCATCCGTGTGGTTTCTGAGGTTCTGAGCTCCAACGGCTCCACCTCCCAGGGCTCCATCTGCGGTTCCACCCTGGCTCTGATGGACGCCGGTGTTCCCATCCGCCGTCCCGTGGCCGGCATCTCCTGCGGTCTGATCTCCGATCAGGAGACCGGTGCCTGGAGAACCTTCACCGACATCCAGGGTGTCGAGGACTTCCACGGCGAGATGGACTTCAAGGTGGCCGGTACCACCGAGGGCATCACCGCCATCCAGATGGACCTG
>JAZKXS010000030.1:0-2840 GCA_045611745.1 Faecousia sp. | reverse complement strand
TTTGAATAATTTGCTCTTAGCAATTTATTACTCAAGAATTTCGTTGGCTGTTTCTTTCGCTTACGCTTAAACAATCCATTTGTTTGTTGTTCAAGGTGTTTTGTTCGTCTTTGCGTTATTCAATTTACAAGGTACATCTTTGCCATCCTCCCGCAGCGCTCAGCCCCGTTCATCGGACAGCTTGCATATGATATCACTCTTATTCCCGTTTGTCAAGCATTTTTTTACAAAAAATAAAAAATTTTTTGAGGCCTCTTGCGAGGCCCCAAAAAGCTTGGTTTTCTGCTATCCAATATCATCGATCAGGCCATAATCACCGTCATGCCTGCGGTACACCACCGCAAAGGATTCGCCATTGTCTATGTCTCGGAATGCAAAGAAATTATGTTCCAGCAGGTTCATTTGCAGCACCGCTTCCTCACGGGTCATCGGTTTAAAATAGAATTGCTTAATGCGAACAATACGCAGATCGTCTTCTCGTTCTTCTTGGGTAAACGATGTTTCTTCCACTGCGCGAGTAAAAGCGTCCTGACGAAGTCTGCGCGCAAGTCTTGTCTTATTCTTGCGGATCTGGCCTTCGATGGTACCAACAGCAGCGTCGATGGATGCGAACATATCAGACGTACTCTCTCTGGCACGGAACCAGGTGCCTGCACCGTGAACGGTGAGTTCTACATTGTTTCTGTTCTTCTCTGTAGAAAATACGATAAGTGCTTCCGCATCCTCCTCAAAAAACCGTGCCAATTTCATAACTTTCTTTTCTGCGTATGCATGCACATTTTTCGGAAGTTTAACTTTTTTCTCACTAAATTGAAATTTCATATACGGCAGCTCCTTTCGTATTCAACGGTCATCCGTTGTACTATTACTATACCCTGATTTTTCAAAATCGACAAGGGTCAGAGGGTAAAAGAGCTGTCAAACGTCAAAACACAAAAGCCGCCAACCGTTTAAATACGGCTGGCGGCTATGCTTGTTAGTCTTCTTCCTGCTCTTCCACTGTCAGAAGCTCAGACATCACCAAATTATAAATCTTCTCTGCCTTCTGCTCAAAGAATTTAGAAAGTCGCAACGCCTGACGACGGTTGGGCGCCATCAGCTCCAAGTTCATCAGATTGCCCGTTTCATCGTCTAATGTCATCATGACCGTATAAGTATCGTCCTCACGGGGCAAAACACGGGTCTTTATATAGCTGCTGCGACGAAGCTGCAGATTGAAACGCACAATGGCGTTTTCCGCTTTCTGCTTAACGGTAAACGCAATAGAATCCTCTGTCAAGGTGCCGTCTTGACGTCCTTTTTCTGTAATCTCATACCGTCCGTCTGCTTCAAGCAAATGGCCGGAGACCACCATTTCCGGCAGTGCCGTACAAACATCAAAATAGCTCAAACATTCGTCCTGGTAGCAGACCTCATAAATCTCCTGACAAGTCATAGGATAGTCCGCTCTTGCTGTTACGTACAAAATCAGCACCTTCACATCCATCATATCATGGATAAAACCAAGTCTTTGCAATTTTATCACCTCTTACATTTATTATATCGTATCTATAAAAAAAATCAAGCACCCATACGCAGCCAACTACATAATGTGGAGTGAAAGGGTGATTCTATGAACGCCAAAATTTACTGTCCGGTGCGAAATCAAGCGCTGGATTATGCCATAAAACACTTACCAATCTCCCCCGCTCCCGACGAGCAAGTTACCCATCTCCTGTTCCCAATCCCCTCTTTTAACGCCGACGGCACCATTCGGGGAGGCGGTAATCTGTCAGATGTTCTATCGGCCCTGCCCGAAAACATCACGGTCATCGGTGGAAATCTCAATAACCAAGCTCTTGCAAACCACCAAACCATAGACCTTTTGCAAGACCCTGTCTATGTTGCAGAAAATGCAGATATTACCGCCCGATGCGCAGTAAAGCTTCTTTATGATTGTCTCCCCTGTACATTAAAGAATTTACCCGTCCTCATCATTGGCTGGGGACGGATTGGCAAATGCCTTGCCCGTCTTTTGCAGGCAAATGACGCCCTTGTGACCGTATATGCGCGAAAGGAAGCGGATCGGGCGATGCTGGGCGCCCTTGGTTATTCTACACAAGATACCCCCGATCCCACAGGTTTCCGTGCGGTGATCAACACCGCTCCGGCTGTCGTTCTCCCCAACTGCCCAAAAAACACTTTCAAAATGGAACTTTCTTCTGTGCTGGGCATTGGTGGCGACGATGTTCTTTGGGCGCGAGGTCTTCCGGCCATTCATGCACCGGAAAACTCCGGAAAGCTGATTGCAGATACGGTTATCCGTTTATTAAATAAGGAGTTATCGTTATGACCATAGGTTTTGCCCTTTGCGGTTCTTTTTGTACCTATGGGTCAGTTTTTCCTGTAATGGAAAAGCTATCCAAAGAGCACACTGTTATTCCCATCTTTTCTTTTGTCTCCGCCACTACGGACAGCCGCTTTGGAAAAGCCGGTGAGCATCTTGCCAAGGCAGAGGAAATCTGCGGCAGAAAACCCATCTTAACCATTGCCCAAGCCGAGCCCATCGGCCCGAAAAAATTGCTGGACGCGCTGATCATCGCACCCTGCACAGGAAATACGCTCTCCAGGCTTGCCCACAGCGTAGCAGACACACCTGTGACAATGGCGGCAAAAAGCCACTTGCGCAACGGCCGCCCGGTAATCGTTGCCGTCTCCACCAACGATGCCTTGGCAGGTGCAGCCGAAAATATCGGCAGACTTCTGGTTCGGAAAAACTATTACTTTGTCCCCTTCGGCCAGGACGACCCAGTCGGGAAGCCCACCAGTATGGTTGCAGATTTCGAAAAAATCCCCGAAAC
>JAZKXS010000029.1:0-3378 GCA_045611745.1 Faecousia sp. | reverse complement strand
GTGAAGCCCTGGGGAACAGGCAAACCGATGTTGGTCATTTCAGCCAGGTTTGCGCCTTTACCGCCCAGCAGCTCGCGCATGGAGCCATTGCCTTCGGTAAACAGGTAAACGTATTTGTGAGACATATTATACCCCTTTCAGTATTTTCCGGCTTTCCTGCCGGATGATTTTATTTTTTTAGACTTCCTAAAAGCGGAAAGATTATAGCATAAAAGGCAGAAAATGTAAACCCATTTTGCTGCTTTTTCCTAATTTTTTGTCAATATTCCCGGACAACAGCCTTTACAATGCCGATTATTTCCGCTTCCCGGCCATCAATGGGGGAATAGTCGTCATTTTCCGGCATTAACCAGACTTCCCCGCCCCGTCTGCGCAGCCGCTTGACGGTGGCCTCGTCTTCGATACGGGCAACCACGATCTGCCCGTCATTGGCAGTGGATTGGGGACGGACGACCACCTTATCTCCACTTAAAATGCCGGCATTGATCATACTGTCGCCACGAACACGGAGGGCAAAGCAGGAGCTATCTCCGTCCCAAGCCATTGTCCCCTCCCGGTTCTCCACCGCTAAAATAGGCATACCGGCAGTAACCACGCCCACCACAGGGATCTGCCCGGGGCGCTGCGCAGAAACAATGGCTCTCTTGCGGCCTTTGCCGCCCGGAGAAGCCAAAAGTCCCTTTTCCTGCAGGCTCTGCAGGTGATAATTGACGGACGCTGTGGAGCTTAAGCCTACCGCTGCGCCAATCTCCCGAATAGAGGGCGCATAGCCGTTTTCCTGCATAAATTCACCCACAAATTCCAGTATCTCCTGGGCTTTGTTGCTTTTTCTGGGCATAGGAAAGCCTCCCTTTTCCATAGTTTTGCTTATTATAGCACAAATGAACGAAAAAGAAAAGAGAAAAATTATAAATTACTGTTGCTTTTCGGCAAATTCCGTACATGCATAAGCCATATACTATATCGGTATGTGTTGTGAAAGGAGCATTTTATGGAACTGGAGCAAAAATATGAAAGGGTATGGCAGAGAATGCAGGGTCAGTCCCCTGCCCCGGATCACAAATGGATTTCGGAAATGATTATGGAGACAAAATATAACAGCGCAGCCTATCTCCACCTATCTCACCATTTCAGCGGAAAAGAAGGGGCGCTGCTGCGACGAATGTTTGAGGAGGAGCAGGTGCACATCTCCTGTTTGCGAGGGATATATCGCCTCATCACCGGGGAGCGCTGTCAGGTACATACCAACCCAATCGTCCCGGAAGAGCCGTCCATCGTCCTGCGGCGATGCTACGGACGGGAAATGCGGTGTCTTTGTGCCTATGAAGCCCACAGCGGCGACCCGGAATACGGTCCGGTCTTTTCCCAGCTTACCAAGGGTGAACGAGAACACTGCAAAAACATTTTGCACCTGATGGGAAAATTGGATTTGAAATAAATGCACAAAGACCCCCTTTCACAAGGGGGTCTTTGCTATGCTTTTATTCTTCTTACGCTTTTCTTTCCAAATTTTTCGCTTTTTTCTGTTCCGTGATAATCTTAAATATTTCCTCGGTGGCAAGCTTCACCTTGCCGACCACCTGTTTTTGCTCTGTGGGGAAGGCGTAATAAAGAGCGCGGTGATCACCCATACCGATCACATCATCGATCTGATACCAATAAGGAATCGCCTCGCAGGTGTACATCGAATCGGAGCTTTGACGATAGTCAAGCTTTCCGTCGCAGCCTGTGAGGTGGAAGCCTTCTTCCATATTGTGAGAAAGTCTGCCGGAACCCACTTTATAAAGGGCCTTCGTATCAACGATCATCATAATATCGCAGGGAACGTCAAAGCCGTAGCTGCCATCGAGGATCTCCTGACGCACGCACTGGCGCTCCCACTTATACCAATCGGGAACGTGGTCAAAATAGGTTTCGCCCTCTAATGCCTTCAGATAGCCAAGCTCCGTCAGCTCCCATTTCTTGCCGCAGGCGGTGCAGGTAAGATGAATACCGCTGCTTTCCATTTTTCCCTCTTGCTGACAGTGGGGACATTTGTAAAGAATCTTATGCAGACCGTCTGCCCGGAAAGTCTCGTCCACAACGATGTTATTTTCCTTTTGCCAACGGAAATCGTCAAAGGAAAATTCCCGATCAATGACCTCCTGAATTTCCTGAACGCTCATTTGCTTTATTTCATCAGGAGAGAGCACATAACGGAGCTCTGCGTGAATGGGAACATCACGGTTTACAACGTAACCGTAGGCCGGAACGTGGAGATACACGCCGTTTGTCTGGAGCATACAAAGGGGAACCTGCAGCAGCTTGATCAGCTTTGCAAGAGATGCCGGGAGGGTTACGCAAGTTCCGTCCAAGGTATACACTGCTTCGGGGAACATAAGTACAGAGCTTTTGTTATTTACAAGGCAATGCTTTATGTCACGGATCAGCTGGGGTTCGGTTACATATTTTCTTGTGGAAAAACAGCCGATGGGCTTCATGATCCAGTCAAGCCCCATAAATGTTTCAAAGGCGGCAACGGTATTGAATTTTCTGGGATAAAGCACAGAATAGGCAATTTCAAAATCCGTAAAGCCTGCGTGGTTCATAAGAATGAGGGCAGGTTCGTTCTTGCCCAGCTTTTCCATACCTATTTTCTTGTGTGTAAAATGGGAGGAAATCAGCGCAGGGGCGGAGATGATCTTAATAAGGGTCTGCCAAAAAAGATTGGTCTTCATTGGCTTAAAATGCTTGGGCGGTTTGATTGCCATAACCTCGTCATAGCTTTTGGTAAGGGTTTTGATTTTCATAATGTTTCCCTTCTGTCTCTCTTTTTTCTATCTGCCGATTATTTTCTGCCGTGGAACAAAGTCACAATGTCCCACACCGCCTGATACTGCTGTGTCAGGCGGAGGGTTTTTCTTTATTGGGCTTGCGAATTGCAAATGCGATCAGCGCGCCGGTGGCAACGATAAAACTTATGAGCGCCAGCATCTGGCTGACCCGGAAAGAGCCCCAGTAAAGACTGTCTGTCCGCAGGCCTTCGATCATCGCTCTGCCAAGTCCGTACCAAGCGGCATAGCCAAGGGCGATCTGACCGTCATACTGCCGTTTTTTAGACAGGAAATGCAGCGCCACAAAGCCCACAGCGTTCCACAAAGATTCGTAAAGGAAGGTAGGATGATGGAACTCCCAAGTTTTGGTATAGGTATTAAATAGGCCCATTCGCAGGAAGCTGTCCGTTTCGCTGCCAAAGGCTTCCCGATTGAAGAAGTTGCCCCAGCGGCCAATGGACTGACCGATCAGAAAGCCAAGGGCCACAATGTCCAAAACCGCAGGCAGGCTGACCTTTTTCACTTTGGCAAAAACGATAATGCCCAAAGCTGCGCCCAAAACGCC
>JAZKXS010000028.1:0-2845 GCA_045611745.1 Faecousia sp. | reverse complement strand
GTGGAAAGCTTTGGGATCGCAGGATAGTTTTGGGAAATTCGGTTCAGCGATGTTTGCACCACGACCACAGACGGCCCGGAGGAACCTACACGCAGGGGTGTTCCGGGGTAGGAGCTGACGATGCCCCGAACCGGCGCATCGGGGACGATTTCTACATTTCCGTAGTAGCTGCGGAGAATTTGATCGTAGGAATAGCCCTGTCTTGCAAGATTTTCGCTGCCCCACTGGCTTAACCCCTCGCAAGTTACCGTCGTTCCGTTGCAGAACTTGGCGGCAAGTGGCTCTACAAAGCCAGGTCTGCGGAGGTAATCGTTGAAAATTTCATCTACAATTCGGGAAACATTGTCAAAATAGCTTCTTCCATTTACAAAGAATTGGTCGTAGGCGGTGTTGTTTGTAATATCGAAATCATAGCCTCGGCTGCGGTAAAACTCCGTATAGACCCTGTTTAAGGCAAAGGAAATGATTGCCAAAATGTTGGCGCGGAGTGCATCTTCGTCCCAAGTTGGATAAATCTCGCTGGAGGCGACATTTTTCACATAGTCCACAAAGGGTACAGTAACATTGGTTGCATTGGATGAGGGAGAACCTAAATGTACGGTGATGCTCTGGGGTACATAGGGTGTTACAACCGGCATAGGATACCCCCTTATAAGTTTTGGGGAGGCACGGTAAAGCTCTCCGATTTGTTATAGCTTTCCGGAAATTCCGATAGGGGAATCAGCTCTAAATCCTGGCTTGTGATTGTGTCGGCAAAGACCTGCAGGTTTTTTACAAATATCTCCTCGTAATTTTCTTTTCTGGCATATAGATTCACCGTTGCAAAGGGAATCACCCCGGTATTTGGACTTAGACTGGCTGACCGGTCGGGAACATCTATGGCAATCGGCTGGTCAAACTGGCCGCTTCGGTTTGTAAGGCGCATAGCGATGGCAGAGCCGCCGGCATCTGTGATGGTAACGGCTGTGTCCTTCAGGGGAATCCTTGCGTTGCTTGTGTAGGCGTTGACTTGGATTTGTCCTTGTGCGCTCAGAAGATCACACTCCTTTCCTTTCAAATTATGGTATGCTATATTTTAAAAAATGTGCAGGGGTTAGACAAACCCCTGCATTTGCACGATGTTATCGGTTTCCGTATCCAAAAGCTTTTGAGAAATGGCGCAAATCTGACCGGTGCTTTCCGGGTAGCGGTGCAGATTCTTTAAGGTCTTGATGCTGCCCTTGGTGTTGCCCTGAATCATCATCGCCGCGATGGTGGCGTCCGGGTCTTTGCCGGATACACGCATTTTCGTGGTCATTCGTGCCATACCTTTTACCGCAGGATTTAAATTTTTCACTTCCAACTTCTTTTCTTTGGCGATTTTGAGCGCCTCTTTTTCGATGGCATCGTATTCCTTCTTTTGAGATTGGAGGGCTTCCTTTAGCGCAGGCTGTTTGGTGAATTCCAAAACCGCCTCAATGCCAAGCTGTCCCATCTGCGCTGTCTTGATAACTGAATTTAATACATCTTTTCCGCTTTTCATTTTATCACCCTTTGTATTATGCCACCCAGCCGGAAAATTATGCACAAAAATCCATATTTAAAATAGAATGAAGCACGAAAGGAAAGGGATGTATATGTGTGGAATTGCCGGAATGGTGGGTCTGCCGATCCCCGATACGGATAAAATGCTTGATACAATGATCCGTCGTGGCCCTGACGGTGGTGGGAAGTTTGTTGACGCAGATTGCTGTCTGCTTCATAGAAGGCTTGCAATCATTGACCCCGAAGGAGGCGCCCAGCCAATGACCATTACCTTTGGGGAAAGGGCATATACCATTGTTTATAACGGAGAACTTTATAATACACAGGAGCTTCGTCGGAGACTGCAAGACCGTGGCCATACCTTTTTGACCCATTCGGATACGGAAGTTCTGCTTTGCGCCTATATTCAGTGGGGAGAAGGCTGTCTTGAGGAGCTAAACGGTATTTTTGCCTTTGCTGTTTGGGAGCATCACAGCAAACGGCTATTTTTGGCAAGGGATAAAATCGGGGTTAAGCCACTGTTTTATATGCTGTATATGGGGGGAATCCTCTTTGCTTCTGAAATAAAGACAATTCTTGCCTACCCAACAGTAAAAGCGCAGTTAGATGCCCAAGGCGCAGCCCAAGTGCTTCTGTTAGGCCCGGGGCGCATGCCGGGCAGTGGTGTATTTCGGGATGTTTTTGAGTTAGAACCGGGCTGCTGCGGCTATTTCGAGAAAAGGAAATGGGTTTTCCGTCGCTACTGGAAATTGACGGACAGAACCCACGAGGACTCCTTTGAAGAAACTGCAGACCATATCCGCTTTCTTCTTACCGACGCTGTCAAACGGCAGATGGTATCTGATGTGCCTATCGGCTGCTTTTTGTCCGGCGGTTTGGATTCCAGCTTGATCGCAGCGGTCTGCGCTGAGGAACTTAAAAACAGGGGAGAGCGGCTGCCAACTTTTTCTCTGGATTACGAGAATAACCGCAAATTCTTCGTACCGGGGAAATTCCAGCCAAACACCGACAGCGATTATATTCCCATTATGGAAGATGCCCTGCAGGCGCAGCCCCACAGAACGGTGCTGACCCCGGAGGATTTGGTAAATGCAATGGAGGACGCCACCATTGCCCGTGACTTGCCGGGAATGGCGGATGTAGATTTTTCTCTCCTTACTTTTTGTGGTGACATTCGAAAGCAGGTAAAGGTCGCCCTCTCCGGTGAATGCGCAGATGAGATTTTCGGCGGCTATCCTTGGTATCGTGACCCGGAGGTGCGCGCTCGCAGCGGCTTTCCCTGGGCGCAAAACACTGCCCAGCGAACAACACTCCTTTCTCC
>JAZKXS010000027.1:0-4471 GCA_045611745.1 Faecousia sp. | reverse complement strand
AAGAGGCCTCGAGTTCGTCTGTATATACAATGAAATCCTTGCTGACGCAAGGATGAAATCAGCTATCGCTGATGAAATCTGCACCGCAGATGAAATTAAATCCGTTCCTTTCTCCCGACAAAGTCGGATTTCATCACGAAGTGATTTCACCCACCGAAGGTGGATTTATCCCGTCCTGAGGACGGATTTAGTTGAAAAAAGACGGTTGCAATTCTGCAACCGTCTTTTTTCTGGTCCGAGTGTCGAGATTCGAACTCGAGGCCTCTTGAACCCCATTCAAGCGCGATACCAAACTTCGCCACACCCGGAAATTGCTTGTCATTTCCTGACAGCCACAGTATAGTATCACACCTTGTCAGAAATTGCAAGCATTATTTTAAGATTTTTTCAAAATTATTCACCAACATCGGATTTGATGACTTTGCCGAGATTCCAGAGGGTGACAACCTTCTGCTCAGCAGCCTTTTTCTCCTCCTGGGTTTCGTACTCAACGTACACCGTATGGGCGCTGCAATCTGCGCACTCTACCTGCACATTCCAGCCGCCCTCGTGAACCACCATGCCGGCGCCACGGCAAATGGGACATTCCTCCAAAATGTAATTGGGATTGACTTCCATCATAATTCGCTCCTTACCGGAAGATTTCTTCCTCTATATCATATACTTCTAAACGCTCACATGTGCATACATCCGGCCGTAGTTCCGGAAGACACATTTCCACGGCAGCTGAAAGCTGGGTTGGGTTCAGCGTAGGATTCTGGCAACAAATAATCGCATTTAGTATAACCTGATTTCCTTCGCTTTCAACAGAAATTTTCCGAATAAGCGGTACAATATCCTGGTCCACAATGCCGTTTTTTCCCTTTTTGGGCACAACGATGCTCTCTTTCTGGAACAAATGAGAAATGGCATCCACAGCGCCCTCCGGAACGCCTGCATCATAGGTAAGCCGGACAGCGACTGCCATATGGGTCAGGTCTTTCAGCTTTCTGCCGTCTGCATAAGCCTTTCGGACACGGACGCCGGGTATGAGCTTTTCGTTCAGCATTTGGGGCAGTTTCTCTACATCCACATCATCCGTGTCCAGTGTGAAATCCAGCAGCTCACAGCGGCTCTGGACGCCCACAGAAAGGGGCAGTGCTATGGACACAGACGGGCGAGGGTTAAAGCCCTGGGTATGGGTCAGGGGCAGACCTGCTCGCTTAAACGCCCGTTGGAACAGCCGCATTAAGTCCAGGTGAGAAATGAATACGGCGTTACCGGTCTTTTCAAACAATAGTCTAAGCATCACATTCCACCTCCTTTAGGAGTGCAGATGCACCGCAGCCGGCACAATGCTCCCGGCAATCGGGCGTGATGACACCCTCATAGGCACGTTTCCGTTCCCGAAGCAGGAATTTCTTGGTTACGCCCACGTCGATATGCTCCCAAGGGAGTTTTTCATCTTCCCCAAAGCCACGGACCGTATAAAAGTCAGGATCAATGCCGCAGGCATCAAAGGCATCGTTCCAAGCTTGCAAATTGAAATATTCATCCCAGCCGTCCAGCATTGCACCGTTTTTGGCTGCCAGCTCCAGCACAGCACCGATGCGGCGATCGCCTCGGGCAGTCACAGACTCCAAGCGGCTGATATCGGGTGTGTGGTAATTATACTCTATGGATTTGGAATAGAAATAGCTTTTGAGCAGCTTACAGCGACGGAGGTATTCCTCTGTGGATATCTGCTGCTCCCACTGGAAGGGTGTGTGGGGCTTTGGCACGAAATAGGCGGTGGCTACATGTACCCGCAAGCCCTTTTTCCGCATGGTTGCGTGTTCTTTCCAGCAAAGAATGATCTTATGGACAAGCTCTGCAATGCCTTTCACGTCTTCGTCTGTTTCCGTGGGCAGTCCCAGCATAAAGTATAGCTTTACGCTGCTCCAGCCACCCCGGAAGGCATTTTGGCAAGAGGAAAGGATCTCCTCCTCCGTCAGATTTTTATTGATAACGTCACGCAGGCGCTGTGTGCCGGCTTCCGGCGCAAAGGTCAAGCTGCTCTTGCGCAGGGTCTGCAGGCGCTGGGTCAGCTCTGTGGAGAAATTATCTGCCCGGAGAGAGGGCACAGACAAATTCACCTTCCCGGCTTCACAGTAAGGGATCAATGCATCGGTCAGCGCCCGAAGCTCTCTGTAATCAGATGTGGAGAGGCTGGAAATGGTCAGTTCATTATGGCCGGAGTCCTCCAAAAGTTCTCTGGCTTGACGCATTAAGGTTTCTGCGCTCTTTTTCCGCACAGGACGGCAGGAAAAGCCTGCCTGACAGAAACGGCAGCCACGGATACAGCCACGGAACAGCTCCAGATTGGCACGGTCGTGGACAATTTCCGTAGAGGCCACAATGGTTTTTGTGGGGAAATAGGCCTTGTCCAAGTCTTCAACGATCCGCTTTGTGATGGTTTCCGGTGCGCCGGGGGCGGAAGTAAGGCACTTCATCGTTCCGTCATCATTATATACGGGCGTATAAAAGGCCGGTACATAGACACCGGGGATTTTGGAGACCTCCGTCAAAAATTGGCTCTTTGACCAGTTCTCCACCTTGGCACGGTCGTACAGCGACACGACCTCCGGTGTAATATCCTCGCCCTCGCCAATACAGAAAAAGTCAATAAAGTCCGCCAGCGGCTCCGGATTAAAGGCGCAAACGCCACCGGCAAAGACCATATTTTTAAGATCACTGCGGTCTTTGCTGTGCAGCGGAATACCCGATAGGGAGAGCATATTCAAAATATTGGTATAACACATCTCATAACCGATGGTGAAAGCGATCATATCAAAATCCCCAATGGGGTCACCGCTTTCCAGCGCCCACAATGGCAGGTCGTTATCCTGCATCACCTGCACCATATCGCCCCATGGGTGGAACACACGCTCGCACCATACCCCGTCCATTTTGTTCATAATGCCGTATAAAATACGCATACCGATATTGGACATACCGATCTCGTAAGTATCTGGGAAACAAAATGCAACACGCACCCGTGTGCTTTCCAGGTCTTTCGTAATGGCGTTATATTCACCGCCGGTGTACCGGGCTGGCTTTTGCACCGTTGGCAGCAATCTCCTTAGTTTTTCGGTCATAAACACACCTCAAAGTCGTTTCTCTCCCCTATTGTACCTTGTGTTGTCTCTGTTTGCAAGAAATTTCTGTGCGAAAATGACAACAATAAGCACAATAGGAACCACGTCCATTTTTAGTAGATGGAATCCCAAGATCATCACGGCGGAAACAAGGGTAATTAAAAACCACTCAATTTGTAGGGCAGTACGAACCGGGAGAAATTTCAGCAATATAGCCCGCAAGGCTCTCCCACCGTCTAATGGGTAAATGGGCAACAGATTAAACATACTCTGGAAAAATATGCACACAGCTACCCTTGGCATTATGGGTGAAAGGACTGTAAAGAGCAGTGCACACAACGGTCCTGCAAGAGTGCAGATGAACGTTTCTCTCCCTTGAAGGTCACCTGTTTGCAACAGTACGCCCAAAGGAGAAATGTGCAGACCGTATATGGGAATCGCACACAGCCGCAGGGCGATATAATGTCCTGTTTCGTGGATCATAACTGCCAAAATCCAAGCCAGCACCCACTTTAGCGGCAACAAAAGCAACGCTGCCGGCAATAACAGGAATATCCCGGGTGAGACCTGCACCTTACCCAGCACCGGCAACAACCTCCTGACAAAAGGCTGCGACCGCATCCCCAAGGGCTGTTCCATCCGATAAGCTGTCAATTAAGTTTTGCAGCGCAGGGCCGGTAACTGACGGATCCCCTGGCAGCAGCCAGGAAGCGCTCCCCTGCCATACAAAAATCAGAACCAGAGTTATTGCGATTATGCCGCAACTTCCCGTCACCAGCGCCCATTTTGGTAATTTCTGTCTTTGTGGATATTTCCGCTTCCCGACAGTGGGATAGTAAATTTTGTAGCCCATTATATCCCCTCCCGTTAAAGATATGCAGAAAATATTCTCTATACACCTACACAAAGGGAAATTAATAGAGCAGGCGTTGCGCTATTCAGGATCATTGGGTCGTCGTGTGGAATTCATCAATCAAGGTAGCAACCTGAATTTTGGTCGGAGTGTCGGGATGGGCAACCAAGAGGCCTCGGGTTCCACGGATACATTGCAACTAAAAAGACAGCAGGAGCGATTGCTCCTGCTGTCTTTTTGGTCGGAGTGTCGGGATTCGAACCCGAAGCAGGGCGAGCCCTGCTCGAGGCGGATGCCCCCACTCGCTCCTTGCTTCGCAAGAACCGCTCGGGATGGGCAACCAAGAGGCCTCGGGTTCTACGGATACATTGCAACTAAAAAGACAGCAGGAGCGATTGCTCCTGCTGTCTTTTTGGTCGGAGTGTCGGGATTCGAACCCGAGGCCTCTTGGACCCGAACCAAGCGCGATACCAAACTTCGCCACACCCCGTTAGCTTTGCCA
>JAZKXS010000026.1:0-1175 GCA_045611745.1 Faecousia sp. | reverse complement strand
CTTGCTGCCAAGGCCATAGGTGGGGTGATAGCCAAAAAGGTTTACATAACACAAAAGGTCGTCTTTTTCCTTTTCCATTTCTTTCATTACTTCCACTGTGGCGATCACATCGTCCACCGCTCGGTGGGAATTGACGACTTTTCCGGAAAGATTGTAGCTTTCAATGGCGTTACACAGCTTGTGGGGATAATTGCGACGGTCTTTGTAGACAGTGAGTAAATCCAGCTTGTCTTTACCCTTTAATATGGTCGGGTCTCCGTTGCGCAAAAGCAAATAAAACAGAAAGCTCAAATCAAAATGGGCGTTGTAGGCCAGCAGCAGGGTATTTCCCGAGACCATTCGGGAGATATCACCACAAAGCTGCTCTTTGGGAATGCCCTTTTCCTGTACATCTTCGTTGGTGATGCCGGTAAGCTGCTGGATTTTTAAGGGGATTGTATTTCCCGGCGTTAAGGAAATCAGCTCGTCGTATTGTTCTGTAATAACCGGCACGCCGTCTTGTTTTTCTACTACAACGGCGGCAAATTCGATAATCTCATCTCTGGGAAAATCCAGACCTGTGGTTTCTGTATCGAACAGAAACAAACGGTCGTATTTTTGGAATAATTCTTCAAAAGCCATTAAGTTTCTCCTTTTGCCAAGTCCATAGCCCGGCGGAATTTGCTTTTGGTCTCCTCTTGTAAGGAAAATTTTGCAGATAGCAAAGCGCCGTATAAATCCGCATCTTTTGCGTCTCCGGATAAAAGCTCCACTTCCACTTCATATAGGGGCAGCTCTTTGCCGCCACCCAAGAGAACGCCCTGATCCAGAGCCACCTCTAACAGACTGCTGCCAAAGGGGATCTTTCGTGCGATGCGGGTAAACTTTGCGCCACAAACTGGCAAAAGACCTTTTTGGGCGATATTCTCCAGTTCTGCAAGACCGCTAAGTTTACATAATATAGGAACTGCGTTTTCGATGCAATCCGCTTCCACTTGAAATTCCCCTCTGCCAATGCTGCCTGCGGGCGTTTTTAGCGTACAGACGGAGATGCCGTTTTCAAAGCGGCGTCGGAGGGTGATTTTCTGCCGGGAAAGGGCGCTGTCGGCAGTGTCGTAATAAGTGGTTTCCATCTGCAAAATATAGGGGGGCCCTGAAAGGGAAGCGTGGATTTTTTGCAGCGTATGTTCGTCTGC
>JAZKXS010000025.1:0-6349 GCA_045611745.1 Faecousia sp. | reverse complement strand
CCACGGAAACCCATTGTACCAATGGCGGCAAGGTCTGCTTCGGTGCGCAGTTTAGAGGTGGCGTGGCGCAGAAAGGCAATACGGGCATCCTCAGGCGACATACCGCAGCCGTTATCGGTGACACGCAAAAAGGTCATACCGCCGTTACGGGCTTCCACAGTAATTTGTGTGGCGCCGGCATCAACGGCATTTTCAATCAGCTCCTTAACCACAGAGGCGGGGCGTTCCACAACCTCACCGGCGGCAATTAAATTGGCAATATGGGGGGATAGCTTTTGGATATTTGCCATAATTTCACCTCATAGTAAACTGGTAATACATTGCAAGGGCATTGACAAGGGTGTGGAAAAGGATGGGGGCAAAAATCGTGCCGGAGCGGATGTAGACAAAGCAAAGAACAATGCCTGCCGGGATATACTGCAAAAAGGCAAGGAAAAAGCGCAGCGGTGTGTACAGCCCGATATAGCCCAGCAAATGGATAAGGCAGAAAGAAACAATGGATATAAAACAGGCAAGCAAAGGCTTTTTGGCGTAGATGCGGTTAAACAGAACGCCACGGAAAAGAAGCTCCTCTGCCGGTGGTACAAGAACCACGGTGCCAACTGCCATTAGGGCAAATTGCTTTTGGGACATAGCGCCGATGCTGGCGTCATTCAAATTAAAGAATTCCGGGTCTATCCAATAGATCAGATAAGACAGGCCGTTGGAAAGCACATAGTATAGACCGTAGCCGATGGCTACAGAGGAAAGAATACGCCGTGTGTTGCTCAGAGCAACGTCCAACTCTGCCCATAAAAATTTCCGGAAAACAATAAGTGTGGCCAGATAGTTAACGAGGAAATAGGCAAAATTCAGTTCTGCAGCCGTAATGGGAATGCCCAAGGCTGTAAACAGAAGAATCAGCAGATCCGGAAGTACAAGCTGCCCAAAAAACAGCAGGCAAAGACCACTTTTAAATTCTGTGCGGCTCAGGGTTACAGGTAGTTTTTTCATATTACTCCAGCATTTTTTTAAGTTGATATAAAGCGTTCATCGCTTCGATGGGCGTTAAGGTTTCTACACTCATGGAAGAAAGAGCATCGCAAACTTGACGGGAATGGATATCTTCCATAGAAATCTGTTCGTCAAAGACGGGAGTTTTTACGGCTTTTGGTGCGTCTCCGCTTTCCAAACCCTTTAAAATCTCTCTTGCCCGACGCACAACGCTGTCAGGGAGACCGGCCAGCTTTGCGACTTCAACACCGAAACTGTCGTCCGTAGAGCCGGGAATGATCTTGCGAAGGAAGATCATTTGGTCGCCCCGCTTTTTAACGGCGATGTTATAATTTTTCACGTTGGGCAATTCGTTTTCAATGACGGAAAGCTCATGATAGTGGGTGGCAAACAGAGTTTTGGCGCAAAGCTGCCGTGGAGAAGCGGCATATTCCAGCACAGCACGGGCAATTGCCATACCGTCATAGGTCGATGTACCTCTGCCGATTTCGTCCAAAATCAGCAGACTACGGGAGGTGGCGTATTTCAAAATAGAAGCCACTTCTGCCATTTCAACCATAAAGGTAGACTGGCCGGAGGCAAGATCGTCACTGGCACCGATGCGGGTAAATACCCGATCCACAATGCCGATTTTGGCGCTGCGAGCAGGCACAAAAGAACCCATTTGTGCCATCAAAACGATCAGCGCAACCTGCCGCATATAGGTAGATTTACCGGCCATATTCGGGCCTGTAATGATGCATACCCGATTTTCGGCATCTCCCAAATTGGTATCATTGGGGACGAACAGGGAGTCTGTCAGTACACGCTCTACCACAGGGTGGCGGCCGTCAGTGATGGAAATAGTGCCGTCATCGGTCATTTCCGGGCGGCAATAGCCGTTTTTCACAGCTACAAGAGCCAGAGAGCACAGCACGTCCGCCTGGGCGACGGCAATGGCGGTAGACTGGATGCGTCCTGCCTGCAAGGAAAGATATTCCCGGAGTTGGGTAAATAGCTGATATTCCAGCGCTGCAAGGCGGTCTTTTGCAGACAGAACCTGCTGCTCCAATTCCTTGAGATCTTGGGTGATGTAGCGCTCGCAGTTTGCTAAGGTCTGCTTGCGGATATAATGACCGGGAACCTGATCGATAAAGGATTTGGAAACCTCGATATAGTAGCCAAATACCCGGTTATAACCTACCTTTAAGGTGCGAATTCCGGTCTTTTCTTTTTCGGAAAGCTCGATGGCGGCCATAGTACTGGTACCACCGTTCAGAATGTCCTGCAGACGGTCAACTTCCTCATTAGCACCGGGACGGATAAGACCACCTTCCCGAACTGCCATGGGCGGCTCGTCTACGAGGGTGTTTTCAATCAAACGGGCGCAGTCCTGCAGCACATCGATTTGTTCCCAGAGCTCGTGCAGAAAAGGTGCTTGCAGGGAGGAAAGGGCGTTTTTGATTTGCGGCAGCGCTCGCAAACCTCGGGCAAGTCCTAACATTTCCCTGGGACTGACAGAGCCGGTAACCACACGGCTTGTGATTCTTTCTAAGTCGGAAACGTCCCGGAGGGCTTCTGCCAACTCTCCCCGTTGCCAAACAGCGTCACATAACTCCTCTACTGCGTCCTGCCGATACAAAATGGCATTTTTATCCAGCAGGGGTTTTTCTAACCAGGAACGGAGCATACGGCTGCCCATAGCAGTGCGTGTTTTGTCCAGCACCCACAAAAGAGTACCCTTGCGTTCTTTGGAACGCATCGTTTCGCAAAGCTCTAAATTTCGACGGGCGTCCATATCCAGCTCCATAAATTGGTCGGTGGTGTAAAATTGGAGCTGACGGATATGCGCAAGAGGATTTTTTTGTACAAAGACAAGGGTCTGCAGCAGTTTGCCTGCGGCAATCGTAGCTTCAGGAGTGCCGGCAAGGCCCAGTGCGGACAAGTCTTTTTCAAAATGCTTTTCTAAGATTTCTGCGAATTCATCTGCAGGAACAACGGTGTCACCGCCTTCGTTGACACAACATCCTAACCGACGCATAAGGGTGTCGGTGATGATCGGCGCAGTTGCTCCTGGGCCGCAGCGGATGACTTCAGAGGGTGCAAAACGACCCAATTGGGAGGCGACAGAAGCGGCGTCACTACAGGTGGTTACAAAAAATGCGCCGGTAGAAACATCGCAAAAGGCAAGACCGTAACGGTCGTCTGCGCCGTATAAACAGCCCATATAGTTATTCTTTGTTTCGTCCAGCATACAGCTTTCTGTGACGGTGCCGGGGGTGACGATGCGGCTGATGTCACGCTCTACGATACCCTTGGCTTGGGCGGGGTCTTCCATTTGGTCACAAATGGCCACCTTGTAGCCCTTTGCCACCAATCGGGCAATATAGGCATCTACAGAGTGGTAAGGAACGCCACACATAGGGGTCTGCTCTTCCTTGGGCTTATTTCTGTCTCTGGTGGTTAGGGTCAAGTCCAATTCTTTGGCGGCAAGACGGGCGTCCTCGTCAAACATTTCATAAAAGTCACCAAGACGGAAAAAGAGAATGCAATCCTGATTGCGTTCCTTAATTTCGTAGTATTGGCGCTTCATAGGGGTCATTTCAGGGCTTTTGGAAGCCATAATCAATCATCCTTTTTCTGTATTCCTGTAAGACTCCAGGTGGTGGAGCCGGTGATGGTAAGATTTGTAAAATTGCCGATGAGGTTATCCGGGCCTGCAAACCGAACCAATCTGCCGCCTTCGGTGCGGGCGGTGAGCATATCTTTGTCCTTGCCGTCTACCAAGCAACGGAGGGTTTTGCCCACATATGTCTTATGAATGTCCTCGGAGATGCTGTTTTGCAGGGCGCACAGCTTATCAAAGCGGCGATTTTTCTCCTCTTTTGGGGTGGGATCTTCCATTTTGGCGGCAGGGGTACCGATTCGGGGAGAGAAGATAAAGGTGAACAGCGCATCGTAACGTACCTGTTCAATGAGAGATAGGGTTTCTTCAAATTCTTCCTCTGTTTCGCCGGGGAAGCCTACAATTACATCGGAGGTCAGCACCAGATCCGGCATAACCGACTTCGCGTACTGCACAAGGGAGAGATACTTTTCTCGATCATAGTGGCGGTTCATAGCTTTCAGGACCCGGGAAGAACCGGATTGGAAGGGGAGGTGAAGCTGCTTTGCGATTTTGGGTTCAGAAGCCATAGTGTCAAAGAGCTTTTTGCCTGCGTCTCGGGGGTGACTGGTCATAAAGCGAATGAGAAAATCGCCGGGAAGGGCGGCAATTTGCTGCAGAAGATCGGAAAAATCGATTTCCATATCCAGATCTTTGCCATAGGAGTTGACATTTTGACCCAAAAGGGTAATTTCTTTTGCACCGTCGGCAATTACCTGCCGACATTCAGAAAGAATGTCCTCCGGGCGACGGCTGCGTTCTCTGCCTCGAACATAGGGTACAATGCAGTAGGTGCAGAAATTGTTGCAGCCATACATAATGGAAACCCAAGCTTTCAGCTTGCTGTCTCGCAATTGGGGAATGCCCTCGGCAATAGAGCCGGCCTCGTCCTCTGTAAAGAATGTGCGCTTTCCGGTTGCCAGCACGCGCTGCAAAAGCTCCGGGAAACGCCATAAATGGTGGGTAGAGAACACACCGTCCACATGGGAATAGCTGGTTTTGATCCGGCTTATCACGGCTTCCTCGCCGGCCATACAGCCGCAGAGAAAAATTTTTTGCCCCGGATGGCGGCGCTTGGTGTGACTCAGTGCGCCTAAATTGCCGAAAACTCTTTGCTCTGCGTGTTCCCGGATAGCGCAGGTGTTCATAATTACCACGTCTGCACCCTCAGGAGAGGAAACGATGCTGTAACCGCTTTCACTGAGCATACCCCGCAGCTTTTCGGAGTCGGCCTCGTTTTGCTGACAGCCGTAGGTCTCTACGTAGGCGGTGGGTATAATATTCTCATTTATCCAAAAATCACGAATCTGCTGACAGAAAAGCTTCTGCTTTTGCAGTTCTGCCTGGGAGATCACGGAGGTTTTATTGCCCATAAAGGAAACTCCTTTGAATATACTACTCTTAATAATATATAATAACATTTTTGTTGGTAATTTGCAAGACTTTCCCGTGTTTTGGAAAAGATTGTAAACATTTTGAAAACGACTTGCTTTTTTGCCTGAGAAATGGTAAACTGGCAGAACAAAAAACTGCTTTTTAATGGCAGAGGAAAGAGGAAAAAATGGATTCTAAAAAACAAAACAGGCTGCCATTGTGGGCGATCATCGCTATTTCTGTGCTGGCTGTGGCGGTGATAGTGGTAGGCGTTCTCTTTGCGGTGGATTATATCAATAAGAATAAAAGCACCCTTAAGAGCTATACAGCATCTGCCGAAGAGCTGGTGCTGCACAAAGATCGGGTAGTTGCCAAGGCTGGCGAGTATGAGCTGACCAATGCGGAGCTGCAGATATACTACTGGGTTTGTGCGTATAGCTTTATTGAAGAAAACAGTTATTATATTTCGCTAATGGGGCTGGATTACACCAAGGATTTTGGTACGCAGGAATGTTATCTTCAGAAAGGTATTTCCTGGCAGGAGTATTTTATCGACCAGGCATTGGCTGCGTGGTATCAATATACGGTGCTCAATGTTGGGGCGACCGAGGCTGATTTTAAGCTTTCTGAGGAGGAACAGACCTATCTCAATGAGCTGAAAGATACGATGGATGCCCAGGCGGTGAAGTACGGCTATAAAGATGCCGAGGAGATGGTTCAAAAGGAAATGGGAGCCGGTGCAAGCTTTGATGCCTATATGACATACACCAATGAGACATTTATAGGTATGGGCTTTTACAGCCAGTTTGCAGACAATTTAGGGATCACGGAAGAGGATCTGGAACAGCACTATGCCAATAATCTGGAAAAGTATACCCAAAACAATGTGGCAAAAAAAGGGGAAGCCTATTGCGTAAGCGTACGCCACATTCTGATTTGCCCTGTCACTAAGGATGCAGACGGCAACGAAATTGATACGGATACCGCCTGGGAGACTTGCCGTCAGACGGCGCAAAGCATTCTTGACGGTTATCTTGCCGGCGGCAAGATCGATGAAGAGGCGTTTGCGGCACTGGCAAAGGAAAAATCGGAAGATCCCGGTTCCCAGAGCAATGGCGGCCTTTATGAAGATTTTTACAGAGGCAAAATGGTGGAAGAATTTGAAGCCTGGAGCTTTGAAGCCACACGGCAGTACGGTGATACCGGCCTTGTAAAAACAGAGTATGGTTATCACATTATGTTCTTCGTAGATAAAAACGAAACGTATCGTGTGAGCGTACGCCACATTCTGATTAAACCTGTCACAAAAGATGCAGATGGCAATACCATTGCTACGGA
>JAZKXS010000024.1:0-10293 GCA_045611745.1 Faecousia sp. | reverse complement strand
GGGAATCCGGGCATTGATAATCGCGCCGGCACACATAGGACAAGGCTCTAATGTTACATAGAGCGTACAATCCCACAATCGCCAGCCACCTAAATTTTTGCAAGCATCTGCAATGGCTTCCAACTCTGCATGGCCCAGCGCTGTTTTATCCCTTTCCCGTCGGTTGCGGCCACGGCCTACGATCTTATCCCCCCGAACAATAACGCAGCCTACCGGCACTTCTCCATCTTGTCCGGCCTCACGGGCAAGCAGCAGCGCCTCTTGCATATATTCCATATCTGTCACAGCACGACCTCCTTTTGTTTTATCATACCCCGAAAACCTATCGGTCGTCAAGTACGGCTTTAGTATAGCATGTCCAATGTGAAAAGAATAGAGAATTACCAAAGGCAAAATATATTGCAACTTGGCTTTTCGGGTGGTATAATAAATAAAATATCGGCATTTTGGAGGTTCTATGAAAACCTTATTGCATATCTGCTGCGCTCCCTGCGCCAATCAGTGCATTGAAGCCCTGCGAAGCGAGGGCGCAGAAGTGACCGGCTTTTGGTACAATCCCAACATTCATCCCTTTACCGAATACCGGGAGCGTCGCAACTGTTTAACGGAATACGCAAAAACCATTGCGCTTCCTATGATTTTCAAAGACGAATATGCTTTGCGTCCCTTTGTGCGTGAGGTTGCAGAAGATTTAAACAACCGGTGCGGCAAATGCTACCGTATGCGTTTTATAGAGGCCGCCCGATGCGCCAAAGAACAGGGTTTTGACAGCTTTACATCTTCCCTTTTTATCAGCCCCTATCAGGATCACGAAAAAATGGTTCTTATGGCGCAAGAGGCAGCCGACGCTTTCGGTGTAGAATTCCTCTATCGGGATTTCCGCCCCCTCTTTAAGGCAGGTCAAGAAAAGGCGCGAGAATTAGGCTTTTATATGCAAAAATATTGCGGCTGTGTTTTTTCCGAGGAAGAGCGCTACCGCAAACCCAGTCAGATCATCCGCTAATAAGGAGTATATATGAACGAACTTAAATTTGCCGTTCCCTGCCTTTTCGGTTTGGAAGGCATTGCAGGAGACGAGCTGCGTCACCTGCAGCTTAACAATGTACAGGTAGAAAACGGACGCGTGCTGTTTACAGGAGATGCCTATGCTATGGCAAAGGCAAATATCTGCCTGCGTACCGGTGAACGGATCTTGCTTATTCTGGCGGAATTTCCCGCCACCACCTTTGAGGAGCTTTTCCAGGGCGTTTATCGTACCAATCTGGAGGATTTTATCCCCAAAGACGGAGAGTTTCCTGTAAAAGGACACTGCCTAAATAGCCAACTTATGAGCGTTCCCGACTGTCAGGCCATTATAAAAAAAGCCGCTTCTCGCCGTTTAGGTGAAAAATACGGCATTGCTTGGTTGCCGGAAACCGGTGCAAAATTCCCCCTGCAATTTTCCATTATGAATGATAAAGTCACCTTATACCTGGACACTACCGGTCAGGGACTGCACAAGCGTGGCTACCGGGCAGTAGGTAATGAAGCGCCACTGCGTGAGACTTTGGCTGCCGCTATGGTGATGCTCAGCCGCTACCGCGGCAGAGAATTTTTCTGGGATCCTTTCTGTGGCTCCGGCACTATCCCCATTGAAGCGGCTCTGATCGCCAAAAATCGGGCCCCGGGATTAAACCGCCATTTCCAATCGGAGAACTACCCTTGGGTGGAGAAGGATATCTGGTCACAGGCAAAAGAAGAAGCCAAGGACAAGGAGTTTTCCGGAAAGTATCGCATCCTCGGTTCAGACAATGACCCCAAATGCGTAAGTCTCGCTTTCGCCAATGCCAAAAAAGCAGGGGTGAGCGACTGTGTCACCTTTGCTGACGGAGATGCCACCAAAATGTCCCTACCATCTGATAGCGGCATCATGGTCTGCAACCCTCCTTATGGCCAGCGTCTTATGGAACAAGACAGCGCCCGTAGACTTTATGCCGCTTTGGGCAAACATCTAAAATATGCCAACAACTGGCAGAAGTTCATTATTACCAGCGAGCCGGAATTTGAGCATTATTTTGGCCGTCGGGCAGATAAAAAGCGGAAGCTGTACAACGGTATGATCAAATGCGATTACTTTATGTATACCGGTAAGCCGAGGGGAGTCGAACCCCGATAGGTTCTGAACTGCAGCTTTCCGCCAATACTGCGGAAAATCCCTCGAAAATATCGGACGGATATTCCCTTCGTGATTTTACTTGTCTTGACGAAAAGCTGCTATTTCAAAACTGCGCAGCACCCCTCAGCAAGGAGTTTTGCTTTGGATTTTTGCGCAGATGACGCAGCCTTGCTGACGCAAGGCAAGGAAGATAAGGAAAAACACAAACAAAAGAACTGCTGTGGGGCTGTCGGCGTTCGATTCCCCTCGGCTTAATCAGAGAAAGAAAGTGTAAATCTATGAAACATCTTTTTATTATTAACCCTGCAGCAGGCAGCCGTGACCAAACCAATCGGTACCGGGAAAAGATTGCAGCTGTATTCGGTACAAAGGGCATCCCCTGCCAAATCGAAGTGTCTTCTGCGCCGGGGGAATGTATGCGGATTGCTCAAGAAGCTGCTAAAACAGGAGAGCAGTATCGTATTTACTCCTGCGGCGGTGACGGCACAATGAATGAAATTATCAATGGCATCGCAGGGTATGACAATGTATCCGTGACGATGTATGCAGGTGGCAGCGGCAACGACTTTACTCGCCTGTTTAATGAACCCGAAGCCTTCCGTGATCTCTCGCGACTGATTGACTGCAAGGAAGCAGAGTTTAACCTCATTAAATGTAATGACCAATATAGTCTCAACATTTGCTCCGTGGGCTTAGATGCCCGTATAGGCACAGATGTGGCAAACTATAAGCGCCTGCCCCTGCTCAGTGGTTTTCGTGCCTATGCCGTTTCTGCTGTTATCAACGTTCTTCGCGGCATCGCCCGGCATTTTGTGGTGGAAATCAACGGAGAACGCATTGACGACGATTTGACTATGATCAGCGTTTGCAACGGCCGTTACTACGGCGGTGGTTTTAATCCCGTACCCGATGCTGACCCGTCAGACGGCATTTTAGATGTCCTGCTCGTTAAGAAGGTTTCCCGTCTGCAGGCCGCAACTGTGGTGGGCAAATATAAGGACGGAAAGTATAAAGAACTGCCCCATTTGGTGCGCCATATTCGCACCACTTCTCTAAAGGTCATCTGTGATGAGCCTTCCAGCGTCCAGTTGGACGGTGAGCTGCTGGTAGCAAAGGAAGTAGAATTTTCCGTTTCACCCCATAAAATCCGCTTCTTCTATCCCAAGGAACTGACTTGGGAGAAAGAGACCGCAAAGGTATAATACATAACATAAAGGCTTCCTTGTATAAGGGAGCCTTTTATTTTTTTACAAAAACTTTACGCCTTAGGGTAGCGCTCTTGGCAGGTTTATGTTATAATAAATAAAAGTATGCTTTTAAGGGGGATCACTATGCTGGAACTGTTGGCGCCTGCCGGTTCTATGGAGGCTTTGCGTGCTGCTGTGCAAAACGGTGCGAACGCAGTATATCTGGGCTGTGGGCAGTTTAACGCCCGGCAAAGTGCTAAAAATTTTACGCCGCAGACTCTTTTGGAGGCAGTAAAATACTGCCACATTCGTGGCGTTAAGGTCCATCTGACCTTGAATACCTTGGTCTCCGATCTGGAAACACCTGCACTGATAGAACTGATTCAGCAAGCTGCAAAATGCGGCGTGGACGCCTTTATCGTGCAGGATTTGGGCGTTATCCAGCTTTGTCGGCAGATTGCGCCCCATATTGCCCTCCACGGCTCTACCCAAATGTCTGTCCACTCCCTTGCAGGTGTCCAGCTTTGCGCTGGCTGGGGACTTTCCCGTGTGGTGCTCAGCCGGGAGCTGAACCGAGAGGAAATTCGTTATATTTGCGAAAATTCTCCTATTGAAATCGAGGTTTTCGCCCACGGCGCACTGTGTATGAGCTACTCCGGTCAATGCTATCTATCTGCTGCCATTGGCGGTCGCTCCGGCAACCGTGGCCGCTGTGCCCAGCCCTGCCGTCAGAGCTACGGCTATGGTCACTGGCAAAACAGCTATCCCTTGAGTTTGAAAGATAACTGTCTTGTCTATCATATGGCAGATCTTGAATCCATTGGTGTTACCTCTGTTAAGTTAGAGGGTCGCATGAAACGGCCGGAGTACGTTGCCGCCGTTACCGGTGTCTACCGGGAAGCCATCAACCGTGGCTTTGTCCGCCCGGATATGGAAGAAACCCTGCTGACCGCCTTTAACCGGCAAGGCTTTACCGGTGGCTATTATGACGGACGGTTGGGAAAAGATATGTTTGGTATTCGGGAAGAAACACCGGAAAATAAGCCTTGGCTCAAGGAAATGCGTCAAAGCTACGAAACCACCGAAAATCCCCTTGTACCGGTAACCTTCCGGGCAACGATCCTGCCCAGCAGTGTGTCTCTTTCTGTTATTGATCCAGAGGGTCACGTATGTACCCTTTCCGGTCCTGCGCCGGAACAGGCACGTGTAATGGACTTAGAGAAAAATGCGCTGTCTGCCCGTTTGGCCAAAACCGGCGGCACGCCCTATTACTGCAAATCCGTAGAAGCAGACATCTCTCCCGGACTGACATTATCTGCCGCAACCATTAACGGTATGCGTAGAGATGTGCTCAATTTACTCACCGCACAGCGGGCACGGCGAGAGGAAATCCCCCTTGGCAGACCTCGTCGGGTCACCCGTTTCCCCGGAAACCGTCGGGCGCCGGGAATCACAATACAAATTACTGCCCGGGAGCAGCTTACCGATCGTCTTTTGCGGATGCGTCCTGCGGTGCTGTATATTCCCGTACACATTTTGGTCACGGATCCCGTTTACTTCAGGGAGCTGTGTAAGGCGCAAAATATCTGCGCCGTACTTCCCCGGATTATCCACGACGGGGAGCTTCCCTCTTTTAAATCTGCCCTTCAGACGATTCGGGATATGGGCATAACCGAAGTGCTTTGCAGCAATTTAGGTCAGCTTATTCCCGTTCGAGAGTTGGATATGGCGATTCGTGGTGATTTTGGTCTAAACCTGTTTAATTCCGGTGCCGTCAACACTGCTCGGGAACTGGAGCTTAAATCTGCTTGTCTGAGCTTTGAAATGACTTTACCTCAGATTCGAGACGTGAGCAAGGCCGTTCCCTGCGAAATTCTCATTTACGGCAGACTTCCCTTGATGGTTACAGAAAACTGCCTGATCAAAAATCGAACCGGTCAGTGTACCTGTCACACATCCTCAAAACTCACCGACAAGACCGGCGCAGATTTCCCCATTATCAAAGACGGTGCTTCCTGTCGCAGTGTCTTGCTCAACGGCAAAAAGCTGAACCTCCTTGACCGTCAGGACGAGCTATCCCAGCTTGGTCTGTGGGCGCTGCGGCTGTACTTTACAACCGAAAATGCCCGGGAAGTGGACAACGTTATCGCCTCCCTGCGTAATCCTGTTCCCTTCGATCCAGGCGCCTGTACCCGGGGTCTGTACCTCCGGGGCGTGGAATAATCATCCGAAAGGACTTCTTTTATGGAAATCATCCTCGCTTCTGCTTCTCCCCGACGCAAAGAACTGATGGGGCATTTCCCTTTCCCTGTCACCGTCCGGGTATCCCAGGCAGATGAAAAAATGGATAGCGGAAATCTTCCTCAAGACGAGGTTGCTCGTGTCAGCCGAAACAAGGCGCAATCAGCAATCCGCACCGAGGACGATATTGTCATCGGTGCAGATACCATTGTGGTTTGCGACGGTGTCGTTTTGGGCAAACCCAAAGATGAAGCAGACGCCTTTCGTATGCTTTCCCTGCTCTCCGGCAGAGCCCATCAGGTAATGACCGGTGTAACCGTTCTGCGTGGGGATAAGTGCCACAGCTTTACGGAGATCACCGATGTATATTTCCGTCCTCTTTCTCAGCAGGAAATCCTTTCCTATATCCGTTCCGGAGATCCTATGGACAAGGCAGGTGCTTACGGTATTCAAAGTGGCGCCAGTTTGTTTGTTGAAAAGATTATTGGCGATTATTACAATGTGGTTGGCTTGCCCGTTTGTCATCTTTCCCTTGTTTTAAAGGAATTTATGGAGGAAACACCATGAAGCATTTGTTTTCTACCCGTGTGCGGGTTGTTATTATCGCAGTACTACTTTTGGCAGTTTCCCTAAGCGTTATCAGCGGCCTTACCGGCGTTAATGTGCCGGACATGCTGGTGCAGGGCGTCCTTACGCCAATTCGTACCGGTGTTAGCCATCTGACCGATAGCGCCCAGCAGCTTTATAACTATATGTTCCGTTTTGAGGCCATCTCGGCCGAAAACGCTGCGCTGAAGGAGCAGCTTGCCAAAATGGAGGACGATATCCGCCAAACCAACGCCATCGCAAGAGAAAATGAGCGTCTGCGCCAGCTCTTGGAGTTAAAGCAATCCCATCAGGATTTTGAGTTGGTGGACGGCTATATCATTTCCTGGAGCAGCAACGATTGGACCAACACAATAACCATTAATCGGGGCGCAAATGCAGGTCTGGAAGTAGGAATGTGTGCCATTACCGCAAACGGTCAGGTTGTGGGCATTATCAGCTCCGTTGGTCCTAATTATTCCGTTATTAAAACGGTGCTCGACTCCTCCATTGAGATCAGTGCTACCCTTTCCGCCTCCGGTGGAAACGGCTATAACGGCATGGTAAAAGGCGGCTATTCCTCAGGTCTTGCAGGTCTGCTCCGTATGAGCTATCTCCCCAGCGATGCTGTTATTCACAATAATGATCAGGTGGTAACCACCGGTTCTACAGTTTATCCCCGAGGACTTATTTTAGGCTATGTGATGGACGCAGGCTACGAAGATACCGGTATTGCTATGTATGCTCTGCTGCGTCCCGCTGCGGACATCAGTTCTTTAGAGCAGGTATTTATCGTAACAAATTACAATAACGGGTGATCTCTATGGCAAAACGACAGGAATTTCAGGCAGACAAGCCCCATTCAAGCCTGCTTGACAAGCTCTATATCACACCCAAACAGCGTCTTTCTGCCCTGAAATGGTTGCTGATAGGTCTTGTTCTTTTGTTTTTATCTGTTGCGCAGGATGTAGTTCTATGCCGTTTTCGACTTTTTGGCGCAACAACAGACTTGGTGCCCTGCGCTATCATTCTTATTTGCATTATGGAGGGTGTAGAGACTGGTTGTATTTTCGCCTTGGTTTCTTCCCTTATCTATCAATTTTCCGGCTCTGCACCGGGAATGTATGCAATGGTATTTTTAACCATCGTCGCGATTTTGGCAACCGTCTTCCGTCAAAGCTATTTACAAAAGGGTTTTGGCGCAGCGTTTTTTTGCACTGCCGGCGCAACTGCGATCTATGAACTGCTCATTTTCTTTATGGGGCTGTTTTTAGGTCTTTCTTTACCGGAGCGGATCGTTGGCTTTATGATCACCAGTGGTCTTTCTCTCATCTGTATCCCCTTCCTCTATCCCCTTGTTATGCTCATCGGCACCATTGGAGGTTCTATATGGAACGAATAACCCGACGTCGTATTGGCTTGGTTTTACTGGCCTTTGTCGTCATTTTAGGCCTTTTCTCTACGACGCTTTATGATTTGCAAATTATCCAGACCGGCGGTCAAGCCGATAATACCTCCACCTTTACGACGCTTACCCGTGTAAAGGCAGCCAGAGGCAACATTTTAGACCGCAACGGCAACGTGCTGGTCAGCAACCGCGCCAGTTTCGATCTTACCTTAAACCACTACGTGCTCATCAGCGCCAACGGCACAAACGAATATCTTTATAAGCTGATAAAACGTTGTGAGGCGCTGGGCATCCAATATACTGAACACTTCCCTATTTCCAAGGAACGCCCCTTTGTTTACACCCTGGACAACTACAACTCCTCCTGGCAAAACTATTTTCAGAAATACATTGCCTTTATGGGACGGCTGGACTCCGATATCACTGCACCCCTTTTGGTAGAAACGCTCCGTCAACGTTACAAGATCCCGGAAGAATGGACTGACGAGGAAGCTCGGCAGGTCATTGGTCTGCGCTATGAACTGGATCTGCGGCGGTGTGTATACAGTCTGTCTAATTTCGTGGTTTTGGAAGATGCCAGTGATGAAGCGAAAGCTGCGATTATTGAACTGAACATCCCCGGTTTGCAGGTCGAAAGCTCCATTGTCCGGGAGTATCACACCGAATATGCTGCCCATATTTTGGGCTATGTAGGCGCTGTGACAAAAGAACAGTGGGAATATTATAAAAACATTGAGGGCTACGAAATGGACGCCCTTGTGGGTCAAGCCGGTATTGAAGCTGCCTTTGAAGAATATCTCCACGGCACAGACGGTTGGCGTGAGGACACTGTGGCAAAAGACGGCACACTCATCTCCTCCCGTTATTTAACCCTGCCAAAAGCCGGTTCCAATGTGGAGCTGACCATTGATATTACCCTGCAAGGCATCGCAGAGGAATCTTTGGAGTCACTGCTCAACGATCTGCGTGCAGGCGATACTGCCGGCAAGGATGCTGAAGGCGGCGCAGTAGTAGCCATTGACCCCAAAACCGGACAGATTTTGGTATGCGCCAGCAATCCCACCTTCGATCTTTCCACCTATTTTGAAAACTACGACGAGCTTTTGCAGGCAGCCAACAGTCCTCTGTATAACCGTGCGCTGCAAGGCATTTACGCACCGGGCTCCACCTATAAGATGTCCACTTTGATTGCCGGCTTCCAAAGCGGCAAGTATAACAGCCAGTCCATCATTAAAGACAAGGGTCAGTTCGTGCTTGGAAATTTCCACGCCAACTGTCTGAAATGGACAAACCAGCATCAAACCCACGGCTCTATCAACGGTGCAGAGGCGCTGCAGTACTCTTGCAACTACTATTTCTATGAAATGGGCTACAACATCCCCATTGAAACTATGGATGCCGTTGCAAAAGCGCTGGGTCTTGGTGAGAAAAGCGGCGCAGAATTGCCGGAAAGCTCCGGTTATCGGGCAAGCCCTGCCACCAAGGCGCTGCTCCACCAGGGAGAAGATTTTTATCCAGGCAACCGCATCCTTGCCGCCATCGGTCAAGACGACAACCAATTTACGCCCATTCAGCTTTGCAACTACGCCGCCACGCTGGCAAATCAAGGCACGCGTTACAAAGCGACCTTCCTGAAACGAGTCGTCGCCTCCGATTTCAGCAGTCTTCTTTTGGAAAGCAAGGCGCAGATCGCAGAGCACCTGAACATCTCTAATGAAACCTACGAAGCTTATCTTGATGGTATGCTGCGGGTAACATCTCAAAGCGGTGGCACAGCCTACAGCGTATTCCGTAACTACCCTGTTGAGGTAGCGGGTAAAACCGGTACTGCCCAGACCGGCGGCGACAATCCTGCAAACGGTTCTTTTGTTTGCTTTGCGCCGGCAAGAAACCCCGAAATCGCCATCTCCGTTTACGGTGAAAAAACCGCCAGCGGTGCATCTATGTCTAAAGTTGCAAAGGCCGTATTGGATAAGTTCTTTGAAATCGGAATCTTGGGCGACACGGACATTTTTGAAAATCAATTAGGTTGAATATTTAACCCTTTTTTAGGGAAAACTGCCACCAAAAGAGGTGGCAGTTTTGATTTTATCCTATTTTCGTACGATCGTTTTATATCTGGTTTTGATCCTTGTGATTCGACTTATGGGCAAGCGGCAAATCGGGCAAATGGAGCCGTCAGAGTTTGTTGTGACAATGCTGGTAGCGAATTTGGCCGCCATACCTATGCAGGACGGAGCGATCCCCCTATACTCCGGTCTTGTTCCTATTTTAACGGTGCTGGGTGTAGAGCTTGTGCTGTCTTTTTTGTCATTAAAAAGCATTTGTGTCCGCAAGCTCCTATGTGGCAAACCGGTCATTTTAGTGGAAAACGGCAATATCCTGCAGAATAATTTGCGGAAGACCAACGTTACCTTAGATGAGTTGACAGGACATTTGCGAGACAAAGGTGTTTTGGATTTGGAAACTGTGCAATACGCCATATTGGAAACCAACGGAAATCTCTCCGTATTCCCTTATCCCAAGCATATGCCTGCCAGCGCCAAGGATGCCGGCATAAAAGCCTCCAATCAGTTTATCCCTTTGACGATTATTTCCGACGGTTATCTCTCGGATGATAACCTGCATAAAGCCGGGAAAGATCGGTTGTGGGTGGAAAAGGTACTCTCCCAGCACAACGCAACCATTAAAACCACTTGGCTGCTCACCGTAGACGG
>JAZKXS010000023.1:0-10732 GCA_045611745.1 Faecousia sp. | reverse complement strand
AGTGAAGATTGCAAAGGCCTCTGCTGCCGATGCGGTAAGAATCTGAACGAAGGCAAGTGCGATTGCAAAAAAGAGCTGGATCCCCGTTTTGCTGCCCTGTGGCAGCTTCTCGATAAAGAATCTGAATGATGCTGCCCAAGCAGTTCGAACCAAGGAGGTGTCAACCATGGCTGTTCCTAAGTGTAAAGTGTCTAGCGCCCGTCGTGACAAGCGTCGTGGCTCCAACTGGAAGCTCTCCGCTCCCAGCGTTGCAGTGTGCCCCAAGTGCGGTGAGCCCGTAATGCCCCACCGTGCATGCAAGGCTTGCGGTAACTACAATGGCCGTCAGGTCCTGGCTGCCAAGGCTGACTAAGGCGAGAAAATCAAGGGAGGGTAAACCCTCCCTTTTTTCTTTTGTATTTTACCATTGATTTATAATAGAAATTGTGGCATAATATGTAAAATGTGTTTTGAAAGGAGTGACGGCTATGGCAAAGCCTTTGGTTGCTATTGTAGGCAGACCTAATGTTGGTAAGTCCATGCTTTTTAATAAGCTTACCGGTCACAGAACCTCTATCGTAGAGGATACGCCCGGCGTCACCCGGGATCGAATTTACGGTGATTGTGAATGGTGCAATAAAACATTTGCGCTGGTAGATACCGGCGGTATCGAACCGGGTACAGACAGCGATATGCTGAAGTTTATGCGCCGCCAGGCGGAAATCGGTATTGAACTGGCAGATTGCATCATCATGGTAGTGGATGTGCGCACAGGTCTTACTGCCGCTGACGTGGATGTGGCGACTATGCTGCGCAAATGCGGCAAGCCCGTCGCTTTGGCAGTGAATAAGTGCGACTCTGTTGGCCCGGTCAATCCGGATGTGTATGAGTTTTATTCCTTGGGAATCAGCGACCTTTTTGAGGTTTCTGCTATTCATGGCCACGGCACAGGTGATCTGCTGGATTGGTGCTTGGAGCAATTTGGTGACTTCCAGTGGGAAGAAGAGGAGAGCGACGTGATCAAGGTCGCTATTGTTGGCAAGCCTAATGTAGGAAAGTCCAGCCTCTTAAACCGTATTTTGGGTGAGGAGCGTGTGATCGTCTCCGATGTTGCAGGCACTACCCGGGACGCCATCGACAGCGATTTTGAAAACGAAACGGGCAAATACTGCTTTATAGATACTGCCGGTATGCGCCGCAAGAGTAAGGTCGATGACATTATCGAGAAATACTCCAATATGCGTACCATCAACGCCATCGAACGTGCAGACGTCTGCCTTATCTTGGTGGACGCCAACGACGGTGTTACTGAGCAGGATACCAAGATTGCCGGCCTTGTTCACGAGGCAGGCAAGGCCGCCATTATCGTGGTCAACAAGTGGGATGCAGTAGAAGATAAAGAAACCAACACAATGCGGGATAAGGAAGCCGCTGTACGTGACGGCCTTAGCTATATGACCTACGCCCCTGTTGTGTTCCTGTCAGCGCTGACAGGTCAGAGAGTAGACAGGCTTTTTGCTGTAATCCAGGACGTGCATAAGCAGAACACCAGCCGCATTACAACCGGTGCGCTCAACAGCGTTCTTGCCGATGCTACCGCCAGAGTGCAGCCCCCTACGGATAAGGGACGCCGCCTTAAGATCTACTATATGACTCAGGCAAGCACAAAGCCGCCTCATTTTGTTATTTTCTGTAACGATGCCCGGCTGTTCCACTTCTCTTATCAGAGATATCTGGAAAATCAGATCCGGGAGGTTTTTGGTCTGGAGGGCACACCTGTCCGGATAACCATTCGCCAGAAAGGCGATAAGGAGGAGTAAACAATGGTTTTGGCCATTTTTACAACGATAATTGTATCCTATTTGCTGGGCAATCTGAACGGCGCTATATTTACCGCTCGTTATTTTGCCCATGAGGATGTACGCAAGAAGGGGAGCGGCAATGCCGGTCTTACCAACTTCGTCCGCAATTTTGGTGCAGGAAAGGCTGCATTTGTAATATTGCTTGATGTGGGCAAAACGGTTGCAGCCTGTCTTTTGGGCGGCGCATTGCTTGCGCCTTACGGCTATGGAACAGAAGGAAGGGTTTTGGGTGCGCTTTTGGTGAGCCTTGGCCACGATTTTCCTGTATTCTTTGGCTTTAAGGGCGGAAAAGGCATTGTTTGCGGCGCAACGATCGCTGCAGTATTGGATTTTCGTGTATTTCTGGTACTGGCCGTAATATTCTTCACTTGTTTCTTTATTACAAGGATCGTTTCTATCAGTTCTATTCTTGTGGCGGCTTCCTTTAGCATTGGCTTTGTCGTCCTTTATTGGGGAAATTTGCCTCTGCAATTGGGAACAGCGATAATCGGCATTTTTGCCATATGGATGCACAGGGAAAATATTAAGCGCCTTATTGCCGGTACGGAGCGTAAATTTTCTTTCGGTTCAAAGGAGAAAAACAAATGAAAGCAGCAGTGATCGGTTGCGGTGCTTGGGGTACTGCGCTGGCAAATTGTTTGTGTAAAAATGGATTTGAGACCGTTCTTTGGTGCCACGATGCTGCCCTTGCGGAAAATATGCGCAGTAGTGGCTGTAACCCTATGCTGGAGGGTGTACCTCTGGCAGAAAATCTCCAAATTTCCACAGAGGCGGATTGCGTGCAAGATTGCGATCTTGTGGTAATTGCCACATCCTCTGTTTTTGTCCGCAGCAGCAGCCGTATGGTTGCCCCTTATCTGAATAAAGATGCTGTGGTAGCAACTGTCGTTAAGGGCGTAGAGTCCGGCACGATGCTGCGAATGAGCCAGATTGTAGCGGAAGAAACCGGCCGCTGCGTGGTAGCGCTTACAGGCCCCAGCCACGCAGAGGAAGTGGGAAGGGAAATGCCCACCGGATGTCTTGCTGCTTGTGAGGATTTCCAAAAGGCAGAGTTTGTGCAAAAGGCTTTTTGTAACGATGTATTCCGTATTTATACCAGTGACGACATCGTTGGTGCGGAGCTTGGCGGTGCACTAAAAAATGTAATTGCCCTGTGCGCAGGTGTGGTAGATGGCCTTGGTTATGGAGACAATACAAAAGCGCTGCTTATGACCCGAGGTATGGCAGAAATTGCCCGGTTAGGTGCGGCGATGGGTGGAAAAGCAGAGACCTTCTTTGGCCTTGCCGGTATGGGTGATTTGATTGTAACGTGTACATCGATGCACTCCCGCAACCGTCGTGCCGGTATTCTCATCGGTCAAGGAATGAATGCTGAAGCGGCTATGGCAAAGGTCGGCGCTGTGGTGGAAGGCTACTACGCAGCGAAATCTGCATGGGAATTGGCAAATGCCCATAGTGTGGATATGCCTATCTGCGCAGCAGCATATAAGGTCCTTTATGAAGGCGCAGACCCTCGTTTTGAGCTTATGGATATGCTTGGCCGTCCGGTTACCACAGAAGCACTATATTGATATGAAAAGCAGGAGGAATTTTCCTCCTGCTTTTGTAACTGATAAAAAAGAAAAGGTGCCGCATTTGCGACACCTTTTTGTATGCGATCAAATGGCCCGTTCGACCTTATTGGAACGGAGGCATCTGGTACAAGCATACACGTGGCACGGAGTACCATTGACAATGGCCTTGACTCGCTTTACATTGGGCTTCCAAGTCCGGTTGGAGCGTCTGTGAGAGTGGGAAACCTTGATGCCGAAAACAACACCCTTGCCGCAATAATCACACTTTGCCATACGTTGCACCTCCTATCCGCATAAACACAATTTAAGACGACCTACGCAGTCGCCACAGTATGATAACAGAGATTGAAGAAAAAAGCAAGTACTTTTTGGAAAAATTTTTGACTTTTTCAAAAAAATATTGATATTCTGCCCGGATACAGCTATAATATCTTCAAATTCTTTATGGAGCGTGAGAATATGATCGCGATGAATAGTGTATTGCTAAGTGCCTTGGTGAAGGATTTTGGCTTGGATGTTATATATGCCTCTGAGGATTACGATAGAATTCGCCTGACTGTGGAGGATGTCTCCCGTCCGGGTCTGCAGATTGCCGGCTATTTTGATCACTTTGAGCCTATGCGTCTGCAGGTTATCGGCAACGCAGAAGCAAGCTACATCACGAAATTAAGTGAAGGAGAGAAGGCAAGCGTCTTTGACCGCCTGTTTGCCTACAAATTTCCTGCCCTTTTGGTCGCTCGGGGAATCACATTAGACCCGGTTTGCCTTGAAAAAGCAAAAAAGCATAACGTGACCGTTCTTTCCACCAATGTGGCAACCAGCACCATCGTTTCGGATATTATTGCTTATCTGAAGGCGGCCCTTGCTCCCCAAATATCCCGGCACGGTGTATTGGTGGAAGTTTATGGTGAGGGTATCCTTATTGTTGGCGATAGCGGTATTGGTAAAAGTGAAACGGCCGTGGAGCTACTAAAGCGTGGTCACCGTTTAATTGCGGATGACGCAGTAGAAATCCGTAAAATTTCCGATACCAGTGTTGTGGGCAGCGCTCCTGATCTGATCCGCAATTATGTGGAACTTCGTGGCATAGGGATTGTCAATGTGGCAGATCTGTTCGGTATGGGTGCAGTTAAGACCGAAAATGAAATTAACCTTATTGTCCGCATTGTGCCGTGGGAGAAGGGACAAACCTATGACCGGCTGGGTGTGGAGGAACAGTTTGAGGATATTTTGGGCGTGAGCATCCCTGTAAATACCATTCCGGTTACCCCTGGCCGTAACCTCGCGGTGATTTTGGAGGTGGCGGCGATGAACAACCGTCAGCGGAAAATGGGCTATAATCCCGCCTTGGAATTTACCAAGAATATTGACCGCTACGCACAGCTCAAAAAGGAAGATATGGCAAAATGAAGGAATTGACCATCGGCGCAAACGATGCCGGCCAGCGATTAGACCGCTTTTTAGCCAAGGCAGTGCCGCTTTTGCCGGCTTCCCTTGCTCAAAAATACATCCGCATTAAGCGGATAAAATGTAACGGCACTCGGGCAGAGCGTGACCAAAGATTGCAAAGCGGTGATGTGCTGCAGCTTTATATCAACGATGAATTTTTTGATAAACCCCGGGAGGATAACGCCTACTTGACAGTAGCGGTGCCAAAACTGTCTATTGTTTATGAAGATGAAAATATCATTCTTGTGGACAAACGTCCGGGCATTGCTGTTCATCCCCACGATGGAGCGGAATACGGAAGAACCCTTATTGACCACATTCAAGCGTACCTCTATCAAAAAAGAGAGTGGAGTCCCCGTGGCGAAAATGCATTTGCGCCTGCTCTGTGTAATCGAATTGACCGCAATACCGGCGGCATAGTCATTGCAGCCAAAAATGCGGAGACTTTGCGGATCATCAACCAGAAAATCAAAGACAGGGAGATGGACAAGCGCTATCTTGCAATTGTGGAAGGTACGCCAAAACTCCAAAAAGGCAGCTTAAAGGGATATCTATTTAAGGACGCCAAGAAAAACAGAGTTTTTGTGACCGATGCTCCACAGACCGGCGCAAAATCCTGCCAGACCAATTATCAGGTACTCGCTTCTCGGCAAGAACTTTCCTTGGTGGAATGCGAGTTGATTACCGGTCGTACTCACCAGATCCGCGCCCAGTTTTCCCACGCAGGTCACCCTTTGCTTGGGGATGGCAAATACGGCAAGCTGAATAAGAATTTCGATCGGAATTACCAAGCGCTATATTCCTACAAACTAACATTCCAATTCTCCACAGATGCAGGGATCCTTGCCTACTTAGACGGAAAGACCTTCCAGGTAGAAAAGGTGGACTTTGTGGATGAGTACTTCCCAAATACCAAAATAAAATGAGCTATGGATTCCATAGCTCATTTTATTTTGCATATTGTGCCACCGCCAATGACCGTTTCGCCTTGGTAAAAAACTACGGCTTGCCCGGTGGTCAATGCCCTTTGTGGGGTATGAAACACCACCTCGACCTGTCCGTTTTCCAAAGGATAGACCGTAGCAGGCTGCTCCTTGTGGCGGTAACGGGCCTTTGCGGTTACTTCGATTGGCTCCGTTAATGCTTCAAAGGGAAACCAGTTGCAATCCTTGGCGATCAGCGTCGTGGAGAAGAGAACCTCCTCTGGGCCAACGGTAACGGTGTTCTTTTCCATATCTTTGCCGCAGACATAGACCGGCGCACCCAAAGCAATACCCAGCCCCTTTCTCTGACCCAGCGTATAACCAACAGCGCCATTATGGGTGCCAACAACTTTGCCTGTCAGATCCAAAAAATCACCGCAAGGATATGTTTTTCTGGTGTAATCTTCCATAAATGTCAAATAATCTCCGTCAGGTACGAAACAAATATCCTGACTGTCTTTCCGGTGAGCGTTGACAAAGCCGTTTTCTTCAGCGATTTGCCGCACTTGGGTTTTTGTCAGCTCCCCAAGAGGGAACAGGGTATGGGCAAGCTGCTGCTGACGCAGCATATATAGAAAATAGGTTTGATCCTTACTTTCGTCCACAGCCCGCAAAAGTAGGTATCGCCCCGTGTTTTCGTCCTTGCGGATCCGTGCGTAATGCCCGGTTGCGATGGTGTCGCAGCCTAATTTCACTGCTTCGTCCATAAAGTGGGAAAACTTGATGCACTTATTGCAGGTAATGCAGGGATTTGGCGTGTCGCCCTGTTCATAGGCGGCGATAAATTCGGCAATAACAGCTTTATGAAAGACCTCTTGGCAATCCAAAACATAAAAAGGTATATCTAAACGCCTTGCAACACTCCGGGCATCTGAAATGCTTTCCGGGGAGGGGGCGTGAAGGGTCATAATGCTGCCGGCGCAGGTGTAGCCTGCTTGCTTTAATAAAAATACAGCAACGGAGCTGTCCACGCCGCCGCTGAGCGCAGCCATTACCTTTTTCATTTCCTCGCCTCCTTTTGGCTTAGTCTATCATACGCAGCAAGAAAAAGCAAATTATCTTTTGCAAAAGGAATTGTAAATGCTTGGCAATTCCCCATAATTTGGCAGGAGGATATGTGGGTAGTTTATGATGGAAATGGTTGCAATGGAATACCTTTTCTGCTATAATATCCCTGTACAAAAGAAGAAAGGGGAATGATGTGCAATGAAAAGAATGACAAGCCTGTTGCTTGCCATTGTGATTGTAGTTGGCTTAGTATCCTTCGGCGCTCCGTACGTGTATGCGGCAGAGATGACCATGAGTGATGAGGGTATGCAGATTCTTAAGGCCGAGGAAGGCTTCAGTAAATACCCTTATTGGGATTATAAACAGTACACCGTAGGCTATGGCACTCGTTGCCCGGACGATATGGTTAACCACTATAAAAAATACGGCATTACCACTGCGGAGGCAGAAACACTCCTTCGCAACTATATGTCCGGTATGGAATATACGCTGAATCGTTACATAGCCAAATATAATCTGGTACTTACCCAAAACCAGTATGATGCCATTGCGCTGTTTTCGTATAATGTCGGCACAGGCTGGACAAAGGAAAACTCCGGTATTTTCTTCTATGCGATTACCAATGGCGCAACCGGAAACGATTTGATCCGCGCCTTTGGCCTATGGTGCAAAGCGGACGGAGAAATCAAAAATTATTTACTTAGACGGCGTATGAGCGAAGCGAATATGTACTTAAACGGTGTATATTCCCAACAACCGCCGGAAAGCTACGGATATGTGATCTATAATGCAAATGGCGGCTCTGTCTGCCACTCTTCCCAGGTGTTTGATGGGGCAAGCCCTGTTTTGCCTGCCTGCAACGCCACCCGCCCCGGTTACACCTTTATGGGCTGGTATACTGCGCTGGGTGCAGGTAGGAAGGTGAATATTCTCGACGAGACCGTAAAGGGCTTAACTCTGTACGCCCAGTGGATTGCCAATGCGGATTTGGAAAATTATACGGATACTGTGGATGTAACCGTAGAGGTGACGGGAAGCGGTGTAAACCTGCGTGGCGGCCCGGGTACAGACTACGATGTGGTTGCTTTTGCGCAAAAAGGTGACACGTTACTGGTTACAGAAACATTACAAGTAGATAATCTGCTTTGGGGCAGAACAGACAAGGGTTGGATTGCTCTGAAGTATACGAACTTTGAGCAAGTTTATGCAGCTTTGCCTCCAGAGGCGTTTTTGCCCACAGAGCCGCCTACTGAAGCACCTACCGAGGAACCTACCGAGGCACCCACCGAGGAACCTACCGAGGAACCTACCGAGGAACCCACCGAGGAACCTACAGAGGCGCCCACCGAGGCACCTACCGAGGCACCTACCGAGGAACCTACCGAGGAACCTACCGAGGAGCCTACCGAGGCACCCACCGAGGCACCCACCGAGGCACCCACCGAGGCACCCACCGAGGAACCTACCGAGGAACCTACCGAGGCGCCCACCGAGGCGCCCACCGAGGCACCTACCGAGGAACCCACCGAGGAACCCACCGAGGCGCCTACCCAGGCACCTACCGAACCCCAAATCACCAAATGGGAGGGTAAGGTAACAGCAACCACATTGAATATCCGTGCGGAAGCCGGCACAAACGGCAACCGGGTTGGTTATTATGTCAAGGGTACAAAAATCGTTATTCTGGAAAGAAAGTTTGTCGGTACGACCGAATGGGGCAGAACCGACAAGGGTTGGATCAGCCTCCAGTATGTGGATATAGAGGAAAAGGAAGAACCTACCGAACCTCCCACAGAACCTCCAACAGAGCCGCCCACGGAAGCACCTACCGAAGCACCTACCGAACCGCCTGTTACCAAATGGGAAGGTAAGGTTACTGCCAGTAAGCTGAATATCCGTGCAGAAGCAGGTACGAATGGCCGTTACTTGGGCTATTACGTTAAGGGAACAAAGGTTACCATTTTAGAGCGGAAAACAGTTGGAACTATGGAATGGGGCAGAACAGACAAGGGCTGGATCAGCCTCCAGTATGTGGATATAGAGGAAAAGGAAGAACCTGCCGAACCTCCCACAGAACCTCCAACAGAGCCGCCCACGGAAGCACCCACCGAGCCTCCCATTACCAAATGGGAAGGTAAGGTTACTGCCAGCAAGCTGAATATCCGTGCAGAAGCAGGTACGAATGGCCGTTACTTAGGCTATTACGTTAAGGGAACAAAGGTTACTATTTTGGAGAAAAAGACGGTTTCCGGTGTCCAATGGGGCAGAACCGACAAGGGCTGGATCAGCCTGCAATATGTAAAGCTGGAAGAGACTACCCCCGAACCGATCATCAAAACGGTAACTGCCGATGTTCTGCGTGTCCGCAGCGGTCCGGGAACATCTTATTCGGTCACTGCACGCCTGCAAAACGGCACAAAGGTTACCATTTTGGAAACCAAAACGGTAAACGGTACGCTTTGGGGTAAAACCGCACAAGGCTGGCTGTCTATGCAGTATGTAAAGTAACAAAAGAGGAGGGGATTCCCTCCTCTTTTTGCTACTGGAAAAATAAATACCCTTGTGTTATAATACCCGAAAAGGAGGCGTTCTATGGAACAGACTTTGTTGGAATACAAATGCCCGTGTTGTGGTGGCGCATTGCATTTTGAAAGCGATATTCAAAAAATGAAGTGTCCCTACTGTGAAGCGGAAATTGAAACAGAGGCGCTGCGTCAAATGGATTCTCTTTTAGAGGAGGAGATCCCCGAGGAGATCGTTTGGGAAAATTCTGCCGGCGGCGATTGGGATGGAGAAGAGGAGAAGCTTTGTACATATACCTGTAGATCCTGTGGCGGTCAGATCGTAACGGATAAAACTACGGCTGCTGCCAAGTGCCCTTATTGTGGAAACAATGTGGTGATGGCAGGAAACCTATCCGGTGTACTCCGCCCGGATATTGTGATTCCGTTTAAACTCAAAAAAGATGCGGCCATAGAAGCTTATAAAAAGCACTTAGCAGGAAAAATACTGCTTCCAAGGGCGTTTAAGGAAGAAAATCACATAGAAAGCATCAAGGGCGTGTATGTGCCTGTGTGGATGTTTGATGCGGATGCAAAAGGCGCATTTACCTTTCGGGCAACCCGCGTCCGCTGCTGGAGCGATAGCCGGTTCGACTATACCCGTACCAGCTATTACCACGTGGTTCGTGCCGGCAGCCTAAGCTTTGCTGACGTGCCGGTGGATGGTTCTGCAAAAATGGACGATGCCCTGATGGAATCTTTGGAGCCTTACGATATGTCCAAAGCGGTGGATTTTCGCACAGCATACCTTGCAGGCTATTTGGCAGATAAGTACGATGTTTCAGCAGAGGAAAGTGAGCAGCGAGCAAATTCCCGCATTAGAAACACCACAGAATCGGCTTTTGCCTCCACGGTTTTGGGCTATACAACCGTCGTACCAACCTCACGGAGGGTAGGTCTTACCCAAGGCAAGACCCGGTATGCCCTGTGTCCGGTATGGCTGATGACAACACGCTATCAGGGAAAGAATTATCTGTTTGCAATGAATGGACAGACAGGTAAATTTGTAGGAAATCTCCCGATCTATATGCCTGCCGCTATTATGTGCTGGGCAGGTATTACCGCAGCCATCGGTGCGCTTTTGTATCTGCTTACGCTGGCGTTTTAAGGAGGACAGAGGATGAGAAAAATACTTATTTGTGTACTCCTTTTATTTGCACTTACCGTTTCTGCTTTTGCAGCGCAGGAATACATCAGCGACGGAGAAGAACTCTTTTCCGGTACACAAAAGCAGCAGCTTTCCCAGATGTTAAGTGACCTGTCCGATCAGCACGGCATAGCAATTGTGATTGTAACTGCCGATAGCTTTGCCAATA
>JAZKXS010000022.1:0-1280 GCA_045611745.1 Faecousia sp. | reverse complement strand
TACCCTGAGCCTTAGCGAGAAGAGCGATGTCCTCCTCGGTGGTGGGAACGAACTCGTGAAGAGGCGGGTCAAGGAAACGGATACATACGGGATTGCCCTCGAGAGCCTCGTAGAGCTTCTCGAGGTCTGCCTGCTGGTAGGGAAGGATCTTTGCAAGAGCAACTTCTCTCTCCTCAGCAGTATCGGAGCAGATCATCTCACGGAATGCCGCAATTCTGTCTGCCTCGAAGAACATGTGCTCGGTACGGCAAAGACCGATACCCTCAGCGCCAAGCTCGCGAGCCTTCTTTGCATCTGCGGGAGTATCAGCGTTGGTTCTAACCTTAAGGGTTCTGAACTCGTCTGCCCAGCCCATGATAGTACCGAAGTTACCGGAAATCTCAGCGTCAACGGTAGGAATAAGACCGTCGTAGATGTTACCGGTAGAACCGTCGATAGAAATATAGTCACCTTCAACGAAGGTCTTGCCTGCGAGAGTGAACTTCTTGTTCTCCTCGTCCATAGCGATATCGCCACAGCCGGATACACAGCACTTACCCATACCGCGGGCAACAACTGCCGCGTGAGAGGTCATACCGCCGCGAACGGTGAGGATACCCTGAGCTGCCTTCATACCGGTGATGTCCTCGGGAGAGGTCTCGAGACGAACAAGAACTACCTTCTTGCCCTGAGCCTTCCAAGCCTCTGCATCCTCAGCAGAGAATACTATCTGACCGCAAGCCGCACCGGGAGATGCGCCAAGACCGCGACCCATAGGTGTAGCAGCCTTAAGAGCCTTAGCGTCGAACTGGGGATGAAGTAGTGTATCAAGGTTTCTGGGGTCGATCATAAGAACGGCCTCTTCCTTGGTCTTGTGACCCTCTGCAACGAGGTCAACTGCAATCTGAAGAGCTGCGGGAGCGGATCTCTTACCGTATCTCGTCTGGAGCATATAGAGCTTCTCGTTCTCGATGGTGAACTCCATATCCTGCATATCGTGGTAGTGGTTCTCAAGAATCTGGCAAACCTCTACGAACTGCTTGTAAGCTGCGGGGAACTTGTTAGCCATCTCAGCGATGGGCATGGGAGTACGGACACCTGCAACAACGTCCTCGCCCTGAGCGTTGGTAAGGAACTCACCCATGAGCTTCTTCTCACCGGTAGAGGGGTCACGGGTGAAAGCAACACCGGTACCACAGTTCTCGCCCATGTTACCGAATGCCATTGCCTGTACGTTTACAGCAGTACCCCAGCTGTAGGGGATGTCGTTGTCACGGCGATATACGTTCGCTCTGGGGTTG
>JAZKXS010000021.1:0-1852 GCA_045611745.1 Faecousia sp. | reverse complement strand
TTTTTATTACCCTCGACTATTTTCCTGCCGAGGCGAATCACGTCAAAATCGATGATGTGAGAATGCTGAGAATAAACCTGCTGCTTTACAGGATCCCGGTCAAAGAAATCATTGTTCCGGAGCGGAAGATTACCTTTGCTGTCAATTAAACTATCAGTCCGGATAGAGTAATTCGAGAACAGCAAATTCGTCTGTACCGAGAAAATTAAGTATGCTGCCGCATAGCTTTCCATAGCATCGTAAAGATGGATTACCTTCAGCTCATCATTGTATGTACTTCGATAAAGCACATAGTCATAACCATAAGTATAGAGAGACACCTCCGGATGTTTCCGGATCAGCCGTTGGAGCTGCACCGGAGTCAGCTCAGTAACAAGCCAGTTATAGTATCGCTTCCGGTTCGCAATAAACCGCTTTGCTTGGTTTATATCGCAGATCAATCGGCTATCAATAAGTATCTGCAAATGGTCACGGAAAAGCTGCCAGGGAAAGTTAGGAAACTGCGCTGCACGGTTAAGCATAATATTAAATGCATCATCAAAAAGCTTTACCTGGGCTGTAAGCGCCATAGAGGTAATAGTCTTTGTTTTACCAAGACCAGGTTCACCATAAATACTGGTAATAATACTGGATTGATTGACCACAGCACGGTTTGCCTTCTCTGCAGCATAAAGAGTTTTGAGTGCGGCATCCCGACATGCAAAATTGTAGATCTTCAAGCCGATCAGGAACCAAGCTATACCAGGAAGGAAGCGGATCACCGGCGTCAGATCTCGCTGCAGCTTTAAAAGCTGTATATAGATACTGAGCAGATCCCAACTGGAGACCAGATAAAAATAGTAACCTATGAAGGAAATAACGATGCTGTATAAGTGAAAGTGCAAAGCCCACAGCGCAAGCCAGCTTTTATAATAAGCCGGGTTATCCTTCAGAAACTGAATGAAATCCTTAAACCAATCTATAATCGGGTAGACGACCTTAAACAAGAACTTTTCAAACCGGATCAGAGCAGGAGATTTCTTGCCACGTTCCGTACAAGTTTTATCCTGTCCCATAGAGAGCAGCATAACACCGGAAAGGCATACCGGCATCACAAGCAGCAAGAACCTGCTGCCATAGAACATAAGGTCAGAAAGCCAATACCAATAAAACATGAAGTTATACTTATCAAAGAGCAGCGAAAAGTAAGAACTCCAAAACTGCGTAAACTGATCCCAGGTTTCCGGAAGCACGATTACAGGCGTCCAGATCTCCGGCGAGAGCTGCCAGGACGGTAACAGATTTATAGTCGGTGGGATTGGATTGTTCTCCGGGTCCACCAGCTCCATGAAATAGAAAGCAATAGATGTACCTAAGTCCCGGAACGCTTCCAGCAACCGGGGAATGGAATTGGGGAACAGTAATCCAAAGAGAAGGGAAATAAACGTAATAGCAGAGCAGATAATATGCCGGTAATCACGGCCTTTAAGTAAATTACTCATAAAAGCCTGTCTCCGGTATAGATCAAGTAACCGACAAGCAGCACGATCAGGATCGTTAATCCGATATAAAGAACACGCCTCAGAAACAGATTATCTCGCATAAAATCAACTCCACTCATTTTAGATTAAAGGATCAGAATTACTTATCCTTATTCGTTTTCTTTTTCTTTGCCTTTTTACTTTTCGACTTTGCCCACTTGCTAAGCTTCTTAGCACCGGAAGAAACAGCACCGATCAAAGCTTTGATTAAATCCAGCAGCAGACTAAAAAGAGGCTTCAGAAGCGGCCATAAGAAGAAAAGAGGCACAACAAGGACTGCAGCCGCCAAAAGGCGAAGTAACACAGTTCCACCGTCCCAAAGCAAATTGCCA
>JAZKXS010000020.1:0-9367 GCA_045611745.1 Faecousia sp. | reverse complement strand
GATGAAATTTTGCCCATTCTGCCTCTGCCGAAGGAAGATGTGGAATCCTTTGCTGCGGCTGTGCAGGATCGTTTTAACAATCCTTTCATTAACCACGAGCTGCTGAGCATTGCCCTCAACTCCACATCCAAGTGGCGTGCCAGAAATATGCCCAGCTTCTTAGAGTACATTGAAAAGTACAGAAAGCTTCCCACCTGCCTGACGATGAGCTTTGCTGCTTATATTGCTTTCTTCAGTAGCGATATTCAGGAGCTTAACGATAGTGGCCTTGTTTGCCGTCGCCCCAAGGGCAATACCTATACCTGCAACGATGACCGTTGGGCGCTGGAATTTTATTGGGAGCACCGCAATGACAGCGCAGAGGCCCTTGTCCACGCGGTTATGACCAATGAGCAGATGTGGGGTTGCGATCTGACCGAAATCGAAGGCTTTGAGGCAATTACCGTTGCAAACCTGAAAAAGATCCGTTCTGAGGGCGCTGTTGCTGCATACGCAAGCTGCCTGTAAGGAGAAGAAAATGCCTGATTTTATACATATTCACCCCAATGATAATGTGGCTGTGGCGCTGCGCACCATCGAAGCGGGTACGGAATTTGCCGGTGTTACTGCCATAGAAGCGATCCCCCAGGGTCACAAAATGGCGCTCAAGAGCCTGTCTGAAAATGACCAGGTGATGAAGTATGGTTTTTCTATTGGCCACGCTACAAAAGCAATTGCGCCCGGCAGCTGGGTACATACCCACAATATGAAAACCAATCTGTCCGGAGAGGTGGAATATACCTATAACCCCGTCATTACCCATCCTGCGCCGCAAAAAAGCGCAACCTTTATGGGCTATCGCCGTGGCGACGGAAAGGTTGGTATTCGTAACGAGATATGGATTCTTCCTACTGTTGGCTGCGTGAACGATGTGGCCAAGGCTTTGGTGAAGGAAAACCAAGATCTGGTGACCGGATCTATCGATGGCCTTTATACCTTTACCCATCCCTTCGGCTGCAGCCAGACCGGTGAAGACCATGCCCAGACGAGAAAATTGCTGGCGGCGCTGGCAAAGCATCCTAACGCAGGCGCAGTGCTGGTGCTGCACCTGGGCTGTGAAAACCTGACCCACGAGCAATTTGTGGCGGAGTTGGGGGAATACGACGAAAATCGTGTGAAATTCCTGACCTGCCAGGCAGTAGAGGATGAATTTGCCGCAGGCCGTACATTACTGGAAGAATTGGCAACGTTCGCATCCCAGTTCCAGCGTGAGGAGATCCCGGCATCTGAGCTGGTGATCGGAATGAAGTGCGGTGGCTCTGACGGCCTTTCCGGTATTACAGCCAATCCCACCGTAGGTCGTTTTTCGGATATGCTGGTGGCTATGGGCGGCAGTACGGTGCTGACGGAAGTGCCGGAAATGTTCGGCGCAGAAGGCTTCCTGATGGATCGCTGCATAGATGAAAGCGTGTTTGAAAAGGCTGTTTCTATGATCAACGGCTTTAAAAATTACTTTATCCGCCACGGTGAAGTGGTTTATGAAAATCCCAGCCCCGGCAACAAGGAAGGCGGCATTACTACCTTGGAGGACAAATCCTGCGGTTGCGTACAAAAGGGCGGCTCTGCCCCCATTATGGATGTGATCGGTTACGGTGATGCCGTTGTGACTAAGGGCCTGAATATGCTCTATGGCCCGGGCAACGATCTTGTTTCTTCCACGGCACTGACGGCTGCCGGCGCACATATGGTGTTGTTTACCACCGGACGGGGTACGCCCTTTGGCGCACCTGCTCCCACGGTAAAAATAGCTACCAACACGCCCTTGGCCACGAAAAAAGCTGGCTGGATGGATTTTAATGCCGGCGTGGTGGCGGACGGCACCCGTACCTTGGATGAGGCTGCTGCCGACCTGATGGCGTTGGTGCTAGAGGTTGCTTCCGGTAAGCAAACAAAGACCGAAGAAAAAGGCTTCCGGGAAATCTCCATTTTCAAGGACGGAGTTGTCCTGTAATTGGATAAAATGCCCTCCGGGATGTTTTCGTCCCGGAGGGTTTACAAAATACTATAATGAACAGTACAAACGGAAGAAGGAGGAGAAATGACAATGCGTTGTGCAGGTATTTTGCTGCCGATAACTGCCTTGCCTTCGCCCTATGGCGTGGGTACTTTTGGCAAGGAAGCCGAAGCTTTTGTGGATTTTTTGGAGAAAGCCGGACAAAGATTGTGGCAGGTGCTTCCGTTGGTGCCTACTGGTTATGGAGATTCTCCCTATTCGTCCTCTTGCGCCACCGCAGGAAACCCTTATTTTATTGATATTGATTGTTTGATTGCCCAGGGATTGCTTACCCCTGCGGAGGCGGAAGCATATTCCTGCGATGTGCCGCTGTGGGACGGAAGCACAGAACGAGTGAATTATGAAGCGCTGTTTTGTCGGCGTATTCCGCTTTTAAAATTGGCTTTTGCGCGATTTGATAAGTGCGCACCTGCTTTTCAGGCATTTTTGGAGGCAGGGGAATATGATGATTTTGCCGCCTTTATGGCGCTGAAGGAGCACCATGGTTGGCAGATGCTTTCTGCTTGGGAGGAACGCTATCGTTTTCGGGAACGGGCTGCAATGGAGCATTTCCTTAAAGAAAACCGGGAGGCGGTCTTATTTTGGCAATTTACCCAGTATGAATTTTTCCGCCAATGGAAAAGCCTAAAGAGCTATGCAAATGAACGCGGTGTGCAGATCATGGGAGATATGCCCCTGTATGTTTCCGACGACAGTGTGGAGCTTTGGGCGCACCCGGAGCTGTTTATGCTGGATAGGGAAGGGAAACCTTCAGAGGTTGCAGGTGTTCCACCAGATTATTTCAGTGAAGATGGCCAGCTTTGGGGAAATCCTTTGTATAACTGGGAAAAAATGAAGGAAGATGGTTACGCCTGGTGGACGGCACGACTGAAAAAGGCGCTGGATATGTACGACTTGGTTCGCATCGATCATTTCCGGGGCTTTGACCGTTTTTATGCTGTACCAGCCGGTAGCGATAATGCCCGAATCGGGCGTTGGTATGACGGACCGAAAGAAGCTCTGTTTGCGGATAAAAAGGATTGGAATATTGTAGCTGAGGATTTGGGTATTTTGGATGAGGGCGTGTATCGGTTGCTGGATAATACCGGCTATCCTCGAATGAAGGTTTTGGGATTTGCCTTCGACGGCGATCCGGATAACGAGCACAAGCCATCTCATCATACAGAAAACAGTGTGGTTTATACAGGAACCCACGACAATGCTACCTTTTTGGAGTATTTGGCAGGTATGACACCGGAACAACGGGAGACTTTTTATACAGAGCTTGTCTTGGAGTGTGAAAAGTGTAGCATACCCTTTGCATATTTGCCTGGAGAACAGGAGGAAACAGATAATATGCACCGAGCCAGAAAGGCAGTTGTCCAGCTTGCCTATGCAAGTCCGGCTAAGTATGCGATCCTTCCACTGCAGGATCTGCTGGGTACAGGCGCGGCAACGCGCTTGAATCGCCCCGGCACCCTCGGCACACATAATTGGAGCTGGCGCTGTATGGCAAAGCGGCTTACAGACGATCTTGCCCAGGAGCTTCTGGAAATGACAATTGCAAGCAAAAGGGAAAAGTACTGACATAATATCTTGCATATATTAGGATTTTTGCCTTTAATAGTGCTGTTTTATTGGACATATTAGATGATATCCTCTTATTACAAGCAACCGGGAGGTAACAGATGACGAACATAGAGATTAAGAGGGAGGATGCATATGCCCTTTGAGATTGTTAGAAACGACATAACCAATATGCACGTGGATGCCATCGTGAATACTGCCAATCCTCGACCTGTGATTGGCGCTGGAACGGATTCTCGCATCCATGAAGTAGCCGGACCGGAGCTGTTGAAGGCCCGGCAGTTTATCGGTAGTCTTGATGCCGGACATGCCGCCCTCAAACTCGCCCACCGCCTCTCCCACGAACTAAATACCTAATCCCAACGCAACAGGCCCAGCTCATTCCGAGCGGGGCCTGTTTGCAAGAACTAAAATACATCTAAGTGATAGGATTCTACATATAGTGTGGAAAATTGACAAAAGATTCAAATTGAGGTATAATTTACTATATGAATATAAGCCATAAGGGGTGATTCGTAATGGATGAAATGATTCAAAAGAGAGACGAGCTGTTGACAAAAATTGACGCAATTGTGGACAAGCTTGAGCAAGTGCAGGATGATGCTTCTCTTACTAGCAGACGACAGATAGTTTTGATTTTAGAAAATTTAAAGGGAAGCCTGTTAAATTGCGATAGCAAATTGTTGCTCAAGCCGACACTAGAGGGAGTTTCCTCTAACTTAAATAATACTGAGTCTAACATAAATAGCAAGCACTATAGTTCGGTTCAAAGCTATCTGTATGAGCTTGTGAAGATTATTGCGTTCTTTAATAACGCTAACGGCAAACAAAGCTTGCAGGGCTACCAACAAGCTGTCAATAAGAATGTTCGGTTGTTAGAAAAGGACATTCAGGTGTCGATCGAAAGACTAGCGGAATTAAATAAGCTCATCGAAGCTGGCACAACGTCGTTCAAAAGCACGCAGACAAGCGTAGAAACAGCAATTGCCCAGCATAAAGCTGCCTATGAGAAGGAACTTCAATCTATTACGGAGAAATATGCGCAACTGGTCACGGAATCTACCAATAAGCATAATGATGTAAAAAATGCAATGGTGGAAGATCAGCAGAGATTCAAGAAAGAGTATGCTGATCAACTGATTGCGATTAAAGAAGAGCTTTCTGAAACAAAAACGGGTTTTAAAAATGATGTCGCAAAATCGCTCAGTGACTTTGACTTGGCAAAGACAACGAAGTTAGAGGAGCTGGCAGGAAATATATCTTCCTTTATCAGTAAAACACAAAGTGAGATTGAAGACCTGAAAGCTAGTGCTACTGAAAAAATCGGCCATGTCGCATCTGCAACATTTAGTAACACATACAAGGAATACTCTGATCGTGCTGCTAAGGAAAGCAAAGGATGGTATTGGGGCACGGTTGTTGCGATGGTTTGTTTGGTAGGATTGTCTGTCTGGTGGTTTGTCTTTACACGATATAACAACACGGACTATATTGCATTAGTAGCGCGTATATGCGCAACTGTTGGTGTTGGTGTAATTTCTAGGTATTGTGCAATACAGGCATCTAAGTGCAAAGTCATCGAAATGAAGCTGAGAAAGGTCCAATTACAAATGGCGACTTTCGATGCATTTGTGGCATCGTTGCCAAAAGAGGAGCAAGACCGTTTAAAGATTGATCTGACTAAGAAGATTATTGAGCAGAAAGATTGGCTGACGCACGATAAGAATGAAATTAATATCATCAAAGACTTTGCGAAGCTGATCAATAAGTTTGGCTACTCTGTGGAAATCACAAAAGACGAAAACTCGGATCAGAAAACTTAACACGAATGGGTTCGTGTTGTTGAGACCAACATATAAGAAAAGACGACCTGTATCAGTGCAAACTGCTACAGGTCGTTTGATTTATTTAATTTCCTGTTCCAGCCCGGCAAACAGATCAGAGTGGAAGAACTCGTCGATTGTAATACCCAAGCCGTCGCACAACTTCTTGATTGTGGATACGGTGGCACTATTGTTTCTGCCGCTAACAATGTTGTTCACAGTGGATTGCGTAACACCGCTAATGCTGCTTAATTTGTTGATGGAGATATCGCGTTCTTGGCACAGTTGGATAATTCTCTGCCGGACTGCTTCGCCTACGGTCATAGGTATCACCTCTTTCTAAGTAAAATGATACCTTTATGTACTTGAAAAGATTACCCCTTTTGAGTTAAAATAACTCAAAAGGGGTGAAACTATATGTCAGTATGTACATTTTTTGGTCACCGGGATTGTCCGGAGACGGCAAAGCCAAAGTTAAGAAAGGCGCTTGTAGATCTGATAACCAACCATGGCGTGGATATGTTCTATGTGGGTCATCAGGGACAATTTGATGCCTATGTGCATAGCGAGCTGAAGAAATTAAAGCAAGAATACCCGCAGATCAACTACGCGGTTGTTCTGGCCTATATACCTGGCAAGAAAACAGAATACGACGACTACTCCGACACGATGCTCCCGGAGGGTATCGAGTCCGTCCACCCACACTACGCCATCTCCTGGCGCAACAACTGGATGCTTCGGCAGTCAGATTACGTTGTCACTTACATCACCCACACCTGGGGCGGTGCATATCAATATGTAAAGAAGGCAAAAGCACAGCGGAGGATTATTCTTAATTTGGAAAGCAAATAAGGAAATAGCCTAACTCTGTTGTCTCAACAGAGTTAGGCTATTTTACTATTCAGGGGACCTGATTCTGCTATTATCCAGATTATAAGAAGGACAACTACCCGATTGTAGATAACGATATGCTGACGATATTTCCCTATTGTTAGCGGATCGCAATGCTGAAGTTTTCTTCTATGGAATAGGACTTCCACATCTAAATACGGTAAGAACTCAAATGATGCAGCACACTTAGTTAACTTTATCGTTGGCGTTGAAGAAACCAAGGAAATTACTATTCTACACGATACGACGGCAATTTCTTTTGAATAAGTTAGTAATAAGAAAACTCCTCGCAACAAACATTGCGAAGAGTTTTTCACTGACTAGCTATTTTCATCCGCAAGAATGTCTTCGCCTTTTAGAAGTTTCTGAATTTCTTCTCGCCCACAGACAATGAGTTTGTCTGTGGCTTTACATGCATTGCGAACATCTTTCACCAATTTTGATTTATCGATAATGAGGACAAGTGTATTTTTGCTAGTAATATGATCGATTCTTTCAAAATAGTTTTGGATATCTTCAATATGTATGAATTTTCCCAGATAAGCTTTGATCTCCACATCATAAGTACATCCATTTTTGGAAATCTGAAAATCATGTCTTGTTATATTACTAGTTGAAACCTCATACCCCACTTTTCTAAAAGCATCTGCAATAATAAATTCTTGCATTTGACCCCGCATCGAGGGCAAGGTAATATGCTCGAGTGCTTTCAACAAAAGGTGAGGTTTGATCTTGACTATTGCCTTTTTCTTTTGTTTATCGCCACTACCGCTGACGCTAAAGCCAATGAGCGTATCTTCAACAACAGCAAATTGACCATGAGCAATACAATTTCTAATGCAGCGCAGGAAGTTTTTTGTTTTTGTTTGGGATGAGTAGGCACAAATAATCGCCTTCTGACAATTTGTGCAAACCTTCTCTTCATAATACTCCCAGTCGTTATTTGTTATTTCGTCATTGCCGCTCAGCCATAAAATATCGCTCTCTTGCATCTGCATGTCATGTAAGAATCTGCGGAAGAGGAAGTCGTCGTAAAACACATCGTCTATAATCTCAACTGGAGTAGACTGATATGAATCAATGTTTGGAATATACCAAAGGAGCTTGTCAATCATTTGTTTCATGGAGGAATCTAGCACAAGAGGGGCGGGCTTATGATGTATCTCGTAATTTATTTCACTTTTATTGTCACAGCACAATGCAAACATAAAAAGATGTCCCTTCTTCTCTGGTACAAGGCATATTGAGGCGTTACCTTGTGATAGTGCCATTATACTATAATTCGACAGAAAAAGACAAGGAAAATTCCACATTTTTCTAAAGCGATATATCATCACCCACTCCTGGGGCGGCGCATATCAGTACACGGAAAAAGCCAAGCGGCAAAAGAAAGTTGTGATCAATCTAAAAAATCTCTTGACTCTAACGTAACGTCATAGTATATGATAGCGTCAAGAGGAGGGATGCGTATGATGACAGTTGCCCAAATGAGCAAGCGCACCGGGGTCAGCGTGCGGACGCTGCACCATTACGATCAGATCGGCCTGCTGAAGCCCACCGAGGTAACGGAGGCTGGCTATCGGCTGTATGACGATGCGGCTTTGGACAAGCTTTATATGATCCTGGTGTATCGGGAGCTGGGCTTTTCTCTGAATGAGATCGGCAGCATTTTGGACGCACCGGACTATGACAGAAATCGCGTTCTGGAGCACCAGATCAAGCTGATGCAGGAACGCATAGAAAAGCTGCAAAACCGAATCAGTTTTGCAAGAGGAATGTTAATGTTAGGAGTGAAATATATGGATTTTGAAGGATTTGACCCCAAGAAAATTGACGAATACAGCCAGCAGGCCAAGGTGCTCTACGGCAAAACGGATGCATATCAGGAATTTGAGCAGAAGCAAAAAAGCCGCACCAAGGAACAGGAAAAAGACCTGGGCGCGCAGGTGATGGAGCTGTTTGCAAAGCTGGGCAAGATGCGCCCCTGCGCGCCGGACAGCGAAGCGGCCCAAAATTGGGCAAGCGAGCTACAGGCGTTCTTTACGGAGCATTTTTACACCTGCACGCCTCAGATCCTCAAGAGTTTGGCAGAAAGCTACGCCGGCGGTGGCAGTATGACGGAGAACATCGACAAAGTCGGCGGCGAGGGCACAGGTGCCTTTGCCAAGCAGGTTATTGACATCTATCTTGCGCGTCTATAATAGGCAATTGCGGATGCTTCGGCATCCGCTTTTTGTTGCCAACCCTACAAAAATGCGATATAATGCATTTAAGACAAAGCACACAGATAAATTTCAATTTGTGGGGATGATTGAGATGATCGTTTTAATTACCGGAGCATCCCATACAGGGAAAACGGCACTTGCTCAAAAGTTACTCGAAAAATATCACTATCCTTATCTGTCCATAGATCATCTGAAAATGGGCCTGATTCGTAGCGGTAATACAGAACTTACTCCCATGAGTGATGATAAGGATTTGACCGCATGCTTATGGCCCATCGTCCGTGAAATGGTTAAAACTGCTATCGAAAACAAGCAAAACTTAATTGTCGAAGGTTGCTATATTCCATTCGATTGGCAGAAGGACTTTGAGCGGCAATATCTTGAACAGATTAAATACTATTGTTTGGTACTGAGTGAGAACTATATAAGAAATCATTTTGCAGACATAAAGAAATATGCAAATGTCATTGAAAATCGTTTGGATGATGAATGGTGCACCATGGAGAATGTATTGTCAGAAAATACACAGATGTTAGAATCTGCAAAAAAGTATAATGTGAACTACATACTCATTAACGATAAGTACGAAATCAATATTGAGTTATAACGGTAAATTCCAATTTGACGAACAGTTAGCAAAATTTGAATTTTGCGAAGGAGTGAAAACGTATGGATAAAGAAACGATTGGAACCGTACGATCTGTTGCAAAGCAATGGTGGTTAAAGGTGAATACGAAACCCGTACGAATGGGTGCCTTAGATGGTGCGACCTTTCCGCATATCATTAAAGTGCAGTATGTTGCAGATGG
>JAZKXS010000019.1:0-1907 GCA_045611745.1 Faecousia sp. | reverse complement strand
ATAGGGGCAGCCCATTTTTGAATAACGGTTGGGTCACCGCCGTTTACGAACTCGCTGTCCAGACAAACCTCGTTAAAATAGAGAATCACATCATCAACGGAAAGACCAGGAAAGTACAGTTCGGAATGTTCCGGCTGGGTTACTTCCGGTTCGGTATTTTCCGGCTCTGTGATTTGAGGTGCGGAAGGCTCCGTTGGCTGCGGGCTTTGGGGGTTTGTGAGTATTGCGGACAACAGAAAATACAGGCACAGTAACGATGCCAATATACCGATAAACCAAATGATTTTGTTTTTCATACAAAACAGCTCCTATGGCTATGCATTTTGAAGAAGATATAATTAAACTTATCATATATGTATTTAAAATGCAACATAGAAGGCGCAGCAAAGGGCGGGTTTAATTGAAAACATCGCTTGCGATTGCAAGCGGTGTTTTGTGGCAGTGTTGAACGAAATAGATATTGGTAATTCTGTCACCAAGCTGAAGGAACAAACCAATCCGGTGTTTCTGGGTAAAAGGCATCAAGCTCTGGAAGGAGGGCCTTTTCAAATTCTGAAACGATAGAAAAAATATTATCGGAACAGGCATCGCTCTCGGCTTGGTTTGTGGGGGTTTGCATAGAGTTGCACAGCTTGTGACAGAACCCGATTCCCTGAATATTTACGTGATAGTTTGTATAACAACGGGAGGGACCGCTTTCAGCCCATACCCGCAGGGTGTGTCCTCTTGGTGTTTTCTTATGGAGCGCACAACAACCAAAACCCTCATAATGATAGGAGAAGCCATATTGCTTAGCAAGCTTTTTTAATTTTGGAGCGAGGGTGTAGCTGGAATCAAAGTGATTCTGGTGTCCCTTTGAGGCGAAGTGTTCTGCAAAGAAACTCTTTGATTTTTCCACTACGGGAGCGCTCAGTGCATTCCAGTTGGAAATCTCCTGCTTTTCCTCGTCATTTAGGTAGATGTCCATTCGGATCGTAGGTTTGATATGGGGCAATTGTGCTATCATAGCTTCAAAATATGGTGTAGCATCATGAATAACCCCGTTGTGCATTAGGTCAATAGAAAGGGCAATGTAGTTTCCACCTGTGGAATAACGGTGAAGGCGAATGCCAGAACCATAAGGCTGATTTCCAAGATTCCATAAAGGAGTAAACTCTTTTTCAAAATACGCAGCTCGGCGCTTAGCGTCTGTCAGGTCTCTGTCGCAGGGAATTATTTTGCCAAAAAAGTCAATGTCGTAGTAGTAAAGATTACATTCGCCGAAACCGTACCTGCGGTGCATTTTCTTCATATGGGGAAGAATATCCGCTTCTGTGCAGCCTGTATCGTCGTGGATGTTGCTCAGAAAGAGCTTTTTGTATGCGCCATAGGCATCACCATCAAAGAAGTGTATTTCGCCTAAGGCGGGACAGTCCTTGACAGCCTTCGCGCAGCTTCCTGCGGACAGGGTTTCTTCGACAGATTGCATATAAGGGATTAATTCATGAAAGAAGTACAGGAAGCGGTGAGAGACCAAGTTTTGCTCCTTAAGAAAACGATGGACAATTGCAGGGTAGTCAGAATAGGGTGTCTTGGGGCTCATCTTGAAGGTGTATGTCTGAATAACACGCATATAATCACATCCCTTTTGTTCGATATAGCATTATAGGATTATCTCTAATATACCACACACATAGCTATTATGCAAGGAAACGGAAAAATATCGAATCCGTCCCCCAAATACCCAAACGCACAAAAGACCAACACCATAAGGTGTTGGTCTTTTATGGTGGGGGAGGACGGATTCGAACCATCGAAGCGATACGCAGCAGATTTACAGTCTGTCCCCTTTGGCCACTCGGGAACTCCCCCATATGCAATTGCCTGTTTGAACCGATCTGAATGGAGCCGGCAGACGGACTCGAACC
>JAZKXS010000018.1:0-32743 GCA_045611745.1 Faecousia sp. | reverse complement strand
GGCAAGCCTTGCAGAATTGGCAACCGGAGTGGAGTCGTATTTTTTGAGCATCTCGTTAAGCGCATCGCAGGCAGCAACGCCCGTTGCCTCTAATCTTTGCAATTCCCGACGCACCATTTCGTATTTCTCTTCCACCTGATGAAGTCTTTTCTCAGGAACAAGACCGATTTTTGCACCGATGGCAGTGAGTCTTTGGTCTGCGTTGTCCTGCCGGTGAAGCAGTCGGTATTCCGAGCGGCTTGTCATAATGCGGTAAGGTTCTTCTGTTCCCTTCGTCACCAAATCATCGATCAGCGTACCGATATAACTGGTGTCACGGGTCAGAACAAAAGGTTCTTTTCCTTGGATTTTCAGCGCTGCATTGACACCTGCCACAAGGCCTTGTACTGCCGCCTCCTCATAGGCGGAAGAACCGGTAAACTGGCCAGCGCCGTAAAGTCCGGAAATTTGCTTTGTTTCTAACGTGGGATACAGGCTGGTTGGATCGATACATTCGTATTCGATTGCATAGGCCGGGCGCATAATTTCCGCCTTTTCCAAACCCGGAACGGTGCGCAGCATCTTGATCTGCACATCCTCCGGAAGACTTGAGGAGAAGCCTTGAATGTACATTTCCTCTGTATCAAGTCCGCAAGGCTCTATAAAGAGCTGATGGCGGTTTTTCTCTGCAAAACGGACAATTTTCGTTTCAATACTGGGACAATAACGGGGGCCAACACCGGAAATCGTACCGTCATACATTGGGCTGCGGTGGAGATTGTCCCGAATAATTTGGTGCGTCTCCTCGTTGGTATAGGTCAAGTAGCAAACTGCCCGGTTTTCCAGCGTATGGTTTGTGCGGAATGAAAAGGGTTCGGGAATTTCGTCACCCTCCTGCAGCTCCATTTTTGAAAAATCAATGCTGCGACGGTTGACGCGAGGAGGTGTACCGGTTTTAAAACGACGAAGCGGCAATCCAAGCTGGCGCAAATTCTCCGCAAGACCCAAAGAAGGATGCATACCATCAGGTCCGGAAGATGCTACGCTTTCACCGGTGATGACCGTACTATCCAGGTATGTGCCGGTGGCCAGCACCACTGCCTTTGCGCCATAAATTGCGCCAAGCTGGGTCTGCACACCGGTAACTTGCCCGTTTTCCGTCAACACCTTTGTGATCATTGCCTGCTTAAGATCCAAATTCTCCTGCTGCTCCAGCACCTGCTTCATATATTGCTGATACTTGCGGCGATCCGCCTGGGCGCGCAAAGAGTGAACTGCCGGTCCTTTGCCTCGGTTGAGCATACGGTACTGGATACAAGCTGCATCTGCCGCCACTGCCATCTGTCCTCCCAAAGCGTCCAGTTCTCGAACAAGATGTCCTTTGCCGGTACCGCCAATAGCAGGATTGCATGGCATATTGCCAACAGCATCCAAATTTATGGTGAAAAGGACGGTTTTTTGGCCTAACCGTGCAGATGCCAGCGCCGCTTCTATGCCTGCGTGTCCTGCTCCAATTACAGCAACATCCCAATCACCTGCATAATAGGTGTTCATTCCATAATCTCCTTGATTGGACGTGTTACGATTTCGCAACGGTTGATCGGCGTTCCCAATGCGTGGAACTTTTCTTCGTAGCCTGTCATAATGCCTACCGGGCCGTTCGCGTGAAGATCTCGGGTTACATTCTTAGCAGGCAAGCCCACCAATTCCAATTCTTCCAAGGTAAACTCAAACAAAGGCGCATTGTCGGTCTTGAAATGAATTTCGCCACCCTCCCGAATGACACGGGAATACATTTTCAAGAATGTACGGAAGGTCAGCCGCCGCTTGGCATTTTTGCTTCTGGGCCAAGGGTCGGGGAAGTTGATAAACAGGCGGTCGATTTCACCGAACTGAAAACAGCCTTCCATCAGCGCCACATCCATATCCACAAAGAACACATTGGTAAGGCCCATATTTTTTGCCTTTTCCATAGCGACTACCATCGCTTCCCGGCAGCGCTCAATGGCAATGAGCAGCACGTCGGGGTTTGCAGCAGCGGTTTCTGCCGTAAATTTGCCCTTGCCGCAGCCGACCTCCACCCAAAGCGCAGTTGCGTCGGGTTTTAACTCTCGCCACGCACCCTTTCGGGATTCCGGTTCTGTGATTCGGTAGGCCGCGCAAGCTTCTGTGCGGGGCTCTAAATTTTTCATTTTCCGCATTCTCATAACATTTCCTCCATAGTGTCCCATTTTCTTCTTGCAGTATAGCAGAAAACCTCCCAATCGTCAATCTTATCCCCACTGGGGGCTTGCAAAGTTTGCAAAAATCAAGTATGATATTAAAAACGAGAAGGAGAGATTTCCTTATGTCTCACGAACACGATCACGCTTATATGCACGCCCACGGCATTGCCCATTCCCACGGCCATGTTCACGAAAATCAGAAAGCAGTTGTTAACCGCCTTGCCCGTGCCATCGGCCATTTGGAAAAGGTCAAGCGAATGGTAGAGGAAGGTTACGACTGTTCAGAAGTCCTTATTCAGTTAGCTGCTGTCCGCAGCGCACTGGATAACACCGGCAAGGTGATCCTCAAGGACCATATGCGCCACTGTATGGTAGACGCCGTATCTGCCGGTGACGAACACGCAATAGACGACCTCTGTGATGCCATTGATAAATTTATGAAATAAGCAATACCGCTGTACGATGTACAGCGGTATTCTTTCTTAATGAATACTGATATGCTCTCTTGGGGTATCGGTAACACGGGCGCTGGTTTTGCCTTCCGGCTGAATTTCACCGGCCAGCAGCAAAGACCGTTTGGTAAGTGCCGGGCCAACCAGTTCGTACACCAAAACGGAGAATAGCACAACATTTCGTACCAGTGCGCCGTCCATAAGTGCAGCAGCAGTCATGGCCATACCCAACGCCACGCCTGCCTGGGGCAAAAGAGTGATACCTAAATGCTTTGTGACCGCAGGGGTGCATTTGGATAAGCGGCAGCTTCCCCAAGCACCATAATACTTGCCGGCAGAACGGGAAATAATGTAAATCACACCTACAAGCAAAGTTACCGGATTCACGATTACCTTCAAATCCAGTTCTGCACCGGAGATTACAAAAAACAAAACGTTAATGGGCACTGTCCACTTTTCTACACGTTCCATAAGCTCCTGGGATGTGTCGCAGACGTTACAAAATACCGTACCGGTCATCATACATACAAGAAGCAAGGAAAAGCCGCAGTGAACGGGGCCAATGTTGAATTTCAGCATAGAAAGGCCAACCGCAAGGAGAACAAACGCCACCGAAAGGGTCATGCGCTTACTGCCGGAGTGGAACATATGCTCCACACGATCCATAACAACACCAACGATTGCGCCAAGTCCCACAGAAAGCAGAATCTCAACCAATGGTTCTACGATTACACCAAGAACATTGACTGCGCCGCTTTCCAGCGCACTGGCAATACCAAAGGAAGCAGAAAACAGCAAAAGGCCTACCGCGTCATCAATGGCTACCACCAAAAGCAGCAGTCTCGTCAACGGGCCGTCAGCTTTATACTGGCGGACGACCATCAGCGTTGCAGCCGGTGCCGTTGCAGAGGCGATGGCGCCCAAAACCAGCGCTGCAGGAAGCGAAATGATATGGGGGAACATAAAGTGCAGGCTGATCAATACGCAGTCCACCAATGCGGTAGTTACAACTGCCTGCACGATACCAATGGTAATGGCTTTTTTGCCCATACTTTTTAGCTGGTGCAGACGGAATTCGCTGCCCATAGAAAAGGCAATAAAACCAAGGGCCGTTTGGGTCAGAACGCTAAGACTTTCCACCTGGTGAAGAGACTGAAACCCAAGTCCTTTGATTCCCAATGCGCCAATACAGAAAGGGCCAAGGGCAAGACCTGCCACCAAATAGGCCGTGACCGCCGGCAAATTTAATTTCTTAGTAAGTCGGGACATCATAAGGCCACCAATCATTGCGGCCGCCAAACAAATCAGTGCTGTTTCCAAATCCAAAACCTTCTTTAAATGAAATTTTCCGTACTTTATAATACTCCTTGGTTTTTGGTTCTGCAAGAGTAATACTAACCAAATTTTTTCCATAAACAAACCGGCTTTTTGACACATTGCAAAAAGCCGGTTTTGTATATCATTATTTATGCGCCTTCGCCAGTTTCCGTTCCTCTTTTGTCTTGAAGAATTTTTCCAATTCAGGTACAAGGATCATACAGATCAGCGCTGCGGTAAAGCCGCCGTTATACAAGCAATAGCCACCATGGAGCGTAGGTACAGAGGTAACCAGCAGATAGTGCATAATCGCTGCAACAAAGCCATAGCGCCAGCCATATTTATCCGCAATAGGTGAAAGGCCGTTGGCGTAGCACAGACCCACGCAAATTGCCTGGGCATTGATCTTAAAGGCAAAGTTTCCACCCAACAAAGGGGATATCCAGCCGAACACCACAGAAGCCACATAATAGCCCAGCATAATCGGCCATACATTTCCGGGGTGGGAACCGGAATTACAGGTCGCTACCATACAGAAGATGATACCAAAAGTAATACCGTTAAAATTGGCGCCGATCAGGTTGTAATAACCCAAAATAAACAAACCAAAAACACCTGCATTCATAAGGAATGTGGCATTTCCATAGGTAGAGGAGAAATTGGTCACCAACTCAGGGTCTGTCAGCAATCTCCAGTAATCCTTTGGTTTACAACCCAGCAAGAAAGCAAACACAATGCACAGACCAAACACGATCAAGCAGAAAGTATTGGCAATTGCAGCAGACGCCACCTGCATAGAGGCAGGATCCAGATCGCTCAAAGCCTTGGGCAGATCACGGCCCATTGTCTTATAAAAGATAGCATTCAGAAAAAATGCGGTCATACCAATGGGCAATGCTGCAGAATACAGATCAAAGCCTTTATGTACTTTGGGAGAATAGGCAAGACCTGCAGGCAGGAAAAAGCCAATAATGAGACCTACGAACATAGACAATGCAACACCTTGCCAGCTAAAACCAACGGCTTCCGGTGTCAGGTAGCGCAGCATCATCTCTGTGATCAAGGGTGCAATACCGGTAGAAAACAGCATCGCATTGACAAGACCGCCCAGCTTTTCCTTTTTCACAAGGCCATATACCACAACGCCCAATATTGTTGGCCAAACATTGAGGATATTAATACCCCACGAGCCAAAGCCGACGGTTAAAATAACTGCCAATGTGGACACATTGTTAGGCGTTCCTTTGAACACGAAGAAAAGTCCCAAACTAATAGCAGCAACCAGTCCCATATTCAGGAAGGTTGCCGCATAGCCACCCATTGCAAAATAGTTTGCAGATATCTTACTGGGCTGGCTGATAATGTTCCACAAACCGGTGAACATATCCTTTCTGTCCGGCATACATACCGCCGCAATCAGAAAACACAGAGTAATAAATCCAAAAAACAGCTTCAAAAAGCTGCTTTCCTGCAGATTTCTAATCTTTTTCATAACGCACCTCAAAAGAACGTGCGGACGGGCGTTCCCGTCCGCACGCTTTATTTTAGATCTTTTCAGCAGCCTCGACTACGTGCTTCATCAGCACACTGGTGGTAACCGCACCGACACCACCGGGAACAGGAGTAATTTCGCCTACGATGGGCTCGACCTCGTCGAATACGCAGTCACCGGACATACCGCCCTTACCCTTGGAAGTGATCTTCTCGGGATTCCAGTTCATAGAAACGTCAATAACGATCTGACCTTCCCGGACAAAGTCCTTTGTCAAGCTACCCAGCACGCCGGCAGCAGAGATAATAATATCTGCATTGCGGCAAATTTCTGCGGTATTGACAGTTCTGGTATGGCAGACGGTGACGGTGGCGTTTTTGCCCATCAGCATCATAGCAGCAGGCTTACCAACAACCAGGCTGCGGCCGATAACAACGGCATTTTTGCCCTTGCAATCGATTCCGTAGTGATCCAAGATTTCCATACAAGCAGCAGGGGTGCAGGGTGCATAGCCCAGGTCCTGACCTTCAAATACGCCAGCGTTAGACATATGGGTCATAGAGTCCACGTCCTTCTTGGGATCCAAGCGGTTGCAGATCTCGTCCTGATCATTTTTTAAGTGCTTGGGCAGAGGACGGAACATAAGTACACCGTGAACGGAATCATCGGCATTAATGCCGTCGATCACAGCCAGCAGTTCTTCTTTGGTGGTTTCTTCAGGCAGAATGTAGTTCTTAATAGCGACGCCTACTTCCTCTGCACGCTTGGTAGCGCCCTTTTCATAGCTAAGGTCAGAAGGATTCTCGCCCAAACGAACAATGCCCAAAGTGGGGGTAACGCCCTTTTCTTTCAGAGCAGCGGTACGGGTTTGCAGAGCCGCAACCAGCGCTTCATTTACTTCTTTGCCCAGTAATTGCTTTGCCATTTTTCTTTCCTCCTGATTACACGCCAAAGCCAGCTTTGACGGTATTGAAAATTTCGTCGGCCATTGCGCCGTAGGTAGCAAGCATAGACAGCGCCTTGGCATTCATTTCTTCCGCAACCTCACGGTTTTTAAGGGTCTTGGTGTTAATAAACACATTGAGGGACGCAGCCTGCAGAGCTGCCTTGCAGCAAACAGCGCCGCAGCCGGCATCGGAAACAGCCAGGCGGCTGCCCTTATCTGCAAACACCTTAATGTAGCCGATGGCTTCGCAGCACAATTCCATAATCTTCATAGGGGTGGAGCAAGCAATAATGGTAGCTTCCTCCATTACCTTATCCCGGTTAGGATCATCCTTGGGGATACCGTAAGCCTTGGCCAGAGGCAGGAAGTTGATTTCGTCAGCCTCTACCTGGTTCAGAAGCTCGGTCTGCAGGGCATCGCACTTTGCCTTCAGGGCAATGATTTCCGCCTCGACCTCTGCGTATTTCTTCTTGCCAACAGTCAAAGAACCAACCATATTGCCCAGCGCAGTACCGATCGCGCCAACCAAAGCTGCTGCGCCACCGCCACCGGGAGCCGGTGCATCTGATGCCAAAACCTCCACAAACTTGCGGCAGGATTCCATTGTCATATCCATAAAGAAATTTCTCCTTCGTCAAAATTTCAGTTGACAATTGACAATTGATAATTGAAAATTACGGTCTACCTTAACTCTCAACTCTCAACTGTCAACTGTCAATTACTAATAAATTCTCCAAAAGCACAGGCGGTTTCCCGCCTGTGCTTTTTGGTTTGCAAGTAATTAGAACAAGCCGGAAACCTTGCCGGTTTCGGTGTCGATGTCGACGCGACGATATGCAGGGTCAGCAGCAGTACCAGGCATCATGGAGATAGTACCTGCCATGGGGCACAGGAACTTAGCACCGCCGTACTCCAGAATGTCACGGACAGTCAGCTTCCAGCCGGTAGGAACGCCCTTCTTGGTGGGATCGTCGGAGAGGGACAGGTGGGTCTTAACCATCATGGTGCAGTAATCTGCGTACTTGGGATCCTTCTCGAAGCGCTCAGCCTTCTCGACAGCCAGAGGCAGCCAAGTAACACCGTCAGCGCCGTAAACTTCCTTAGCAATCAGCTCAACGCGCTGACGCAGAGGCATCTCCAGATCGTACAGGAACTTGACCTCTACGGGATCCTCACAAGCCTCAACGACCACACGAGCCAGCTCGGCTGCGCCTTCGCCGCCGTAACGCCAGTGGTTAGACTCAGCGCAACGTACGCCACGCTCAGCACACAGCTTCTTGAGCAGAGCGATTTCTGCATCGGTATCGGTGTAGAAGCGGTTGATACATACAACGGGGTTGATGCCGGACTTCTTGATGGTGTTGACGTGGTGGAACAGGTTGCAAGTACCCTTCTCCAACAGCTCCAGGTTCTCCTCCTTGTACTCCTTGGGCAGGGGTGCGCCAGGGGTAACCTTGGGGCCGCCGCCGTGCATCTTCAGGGAACGAACAGTAGCAACCAGAACGGAAACGTTGGGGGTCAGGCCGGAAAGACGAGTCTTAACGTTCCAGAACTTCTCAAAGCCGATGTCAGCTGCGAAGCCGGACTCGGTTACGTGGTAGTCAAACAGCTTCAGAGCCAGACGGTCAGCGATAACGGAGGACTGACCAATCGCAATGTTTGCGAAGGGACCAGCGTGGATCAGCACGGGCTGATGCTCAACAGAGTAGCACATAGTGGGGTTGATAGCGTTACGCATCCAAGCTGCCATAGCGCCGGCAACATCCAGATCTTCACAAGTAACAGGCTCGCCGGTCTTGGAGTAAGCAACAACGATCTTGCCGATACGCTCACGCAGATCCTTCAGATCCTTAGCAACAGCCAAAATAGCCATCAGCTCGGAGCCAACAGCGATGCCGAACTTAGATTCCATCATAAAGCCGTCAAGTCTGCCGCCGATGCCGATGATGATGTTACGAAGAGACTGTGCGCAGAAGTCGATGATCCAGCCCATCTCTACACGCTTGGGGTCGATGTCCAGACGACGCAGACCCTTCTTCTCCAGCCACTCGTCGGTGTTGTTGCGCTCGTGCTGCATACGGGCAGTCAGGGCAACCATAGCCAGGTTGTGGGCATTCATAATATCGTTGATATCGCCGGTCAGGCCCAGAGAGAACTCAGTCATAGGCATCAGCAGAGCGTTACCGCCACCTGCTGCAGTACCCTTAACGTTCATAGTGGGGCCGCCGGAGGGCTGACGCAGAGCACCACCAGCATTCTTGCCAATATAGCCCAGACCTTCGATCAGGCCCAGAGAAACGGTGGACTTACCTTCACCGAAGGGTGTAGGAGTAACCGCAGTAACTTCAATGAATTTGCCGTCGGGCTTATCTGCCAAACGCTTCATGACCTTAATAAAGTCGATCTTGGGGGTCTTGCCGTAGGGGATGATTTCCTCGGGGAGCAAGCCCAGCTTTTCCCGGAAGAATTCCACAGAAGGAAGGGTCTTTTCTGCTTCCTCTGCGATCTGCCAGTCTGCGAACTTGGTGGGATCCAGTTTTACAAGACCCTTCTCGTCCACGTACTTGCCATTTTCGTCAAAAACGATTGCCATAGTATGTTCCTCCTTGTTTTCGGTGTCTTTTGACACATTATTTATGTTTTTTATACCTCGGTAATGACTGCTGCACCCCGAATGAGATGCATAGCCTTCCCGGTCAGTACGCTTTTTACCAGTGCCTTTTCAAATTCCTCGTCATAATAAGGCTTTATTTGCTCCATAGTCATATCATTCTGGCGGCAAACCCCAGCCAATGCTTGGGCAATTTCTTCCTTTTCGGCCGTCAGATTCTCCAGCAGTACGATCCGGTCAATGGCCGCCGCACTTTGCAGCGCTGCAATAGCTGCCGGCTTTGCCTCTTCCCGGAGCGCCTCCTCGGTAGTGTTCATAAACTGCATATACATATCCAGCGTCAAACCCTGATGGGAAAGCTGCGCCCGGAGATTGTTCATCTGCTCCTGCACCGCATCCTCAACTTCACCGGGATCAGGGGTGTAATCCAATGTTTCTGCCGCCATCCGCAGCAGCCGATCCTGCAGATCCATCTCGCCCCGTTCATCGGTATATGCTTGCAAGCTTTCCTTCAGCTTTGCCTGCATTTCGGCAAAGGTATCGCACTGCCCTACCTCTTTTGCAAAGATATCGTCCAGCTCATAAGGGGTCTTTACACGAATCTCGTGGATCTTGCACTTAAATTCCGCTTCCTTGCCTGCCAGCGCCTCAGAATGATACTGCGCAGGGAAAGTGACCTTCACGGTAACTTCCTCGCCGGGAACTTTGTCCAGCAGCTGCTCCTCAAAGCCGGGGATAAACATACCGCTTCCCAAAACCAAGGTCTGCATCTCGGCAGTGCCGCCTGCAAACTGCTCGCCGTTGCAGAAGCCTGCGTAATCCAGCACGATCTCGTCACCGTTCTCAGTTGGGCGATCCTTGATAACCGCAATTCGCGGATACTGCTGCTGAAGTCGCTCAATGTGGCGATCCACTTCTGCGTCTGTTACGATATGTCTTTGATAATTGGCTTTCAGGCCAAGATAAGTAAATGCCATGACTGTTCTCCTTCGGTATATATCTATCTTTTATAGTAACACACCTTACTGTCCTTTGCAATCCTTCTTTTCCCTGAAAGGCCTCATTTGTTGGGAATTTTTCACGCAACGATCACATTATACAACTTTCTCTTGTAAAAACAATATAGTTATGATATTTTATCTATAGTTTTTATCTATAGATTTATGAGGTGACCGTATGAACTATAATTATCTGCGATATTTTTCCGTTTTGGCGCAGCTGGAGCACTACACTTTAGCTGCCGCCCGGCTGGGTATTTCCCAGCCCTCCTTAAGCAGCGCCATCCACCATTTGGAGGAAGAATTGGGTGACGTACGACTTTTTGAAAAGGTTGGCAGAAACATTCGCCTGACCGAAGAAGGTCGTTACTATCAAGAAAAAGTAGATGCCGCTTTAAATGAATTAAACGAGGCCTCCAACACCCTTCGGGACAGCCGCACCAGCGCACCGGTCATCATTCGATTGGGCGTTGTATCCGGCACTTTAGACAGCATCGTTGCCAAAGAGATCCTCTCTCATATCCGGCAAAATGACCGCATCCGCTTCCGCCTTACCGAAAGTTCTGCAGAGGAGCTAATGGATCTTGTTCGAGAAGAACGGCTGGATATGGCCATCGTGGACACCACCAACCGAGATCGGAGTCTCCACTTTCGCCGTTTGGGACAAGTAAATTTCTGCGTTGCTCTACCGGAAGGACACCCACTTTCCGCAGAAACTATTCTTACCCCTCAACAAGTGGCACGGGAACCTCAGATCGTTTTTAATTATGATATGGAAAACAGCTTTGGTCAGTGGGCAAGCGGCGCGCCTGTGGAAGAGCAGATCGTGTGCACCGTCAACACTGCCGGCGCTGCCCGATCTCTTGTGGCAGAAGGCGTAGGCATTTGTGTTATGTCCGAAAAATGCGCACTCCCCCGTCCGGGTATCACCTTCCGTCCTGTAAAAAACTGGCATCAGGCCCTTTATATGTGCATTTTGTATGACAAATGGTTAGAGCCGCCCGTCTGGGGTTTTGTGGAGGCGCTGGTAAAGCAGCTCAGAAAGCAGGAATTGTAATTTTCCGGCACACATCCTCTGTGTTTTGGGTATTTGCAGGCAAGTGCCGTCAATTTACTATTCTCATTGCGTTAATCCCAAACAAATTAAAATGCTCTGCCGCTTTTATTCGGCAGAGCATTTCATTTTTATGATATTCGGGTTTTCCTAATTATTCCCACTCGATGGCGGGATTTTGGCATTGTAGATATGTGGTGGTAACCACTATACTTGTCAATGGATGTGTATGATTGTACTTGCTTCCAAGTGTGATGCCATACATCGGACAAAATATGCGGAAAAAAGAATTTATTTTCTTGACTTATTATGCTATAATGAGTAAAAACATCAAAGGAGCAAAGCAATGCAAGGAAACAAGCAGCTGCAAAAGGCATGGAAAAAGATACCCTTTGCCATTATTGGAATCATATCCGTTTTGGCCGCTATGTTGCTGCTTTTGTGGGGTAATATAACAAACAGCCAGCAGTCCTCTCCTGCTTTGTATCCCGATGTCTACTTTTCCGGCGAGTATAAGCTGGCAGACGGACCTTGGTGTACGGTCAAAGCCGGGCAGCATATTCCTGCTACCAAGGGAGATGTGACGCTGCGAGGGCAATTTCATATGGTCGCTCCCGATGGAGAGTATATCGGTGTCGCAGGTGAAGGTGTGCTCCTGGCCTTTTACTTAAATCACATCCAGCTGACTGTGGAGGAGAAAGGGCAGGCGCCTCACACTATGGATATTGAGTCCTCCTATGCCGGTGACGGTATGTGCGGTGAGCTTAGCATCGGCTACGAATTGCTGACCGACCAGCCAATCACTCTGAGCTTCCACAATCCCCACGCCTTCGGCAATGATAGAGCTATCGATATGTTTCTGGAAGAACTGTCGGTGTATGGCGGTCTGTCCTATGAGAAAGATTTTATGAACCAGGGGGTCTTGGAGAGAAATGCCGGCCTGGGATTTATAATCGTCGCATTTGTGCTGCTGGGCACAGCTCTGTTCTCTGCACTGCTCCATACAGGTGGAAGTAGCGAAATCGGACTTATCGGCATGTCCATCTTGTTTGCCGGCGGTTATTTTGCGTATGGAGCAAAAGGTGTGTTCTTCTGGAGTGATTCTGTTATTGGCAACACTACCATTTTGGGCATTTGTATGATGCTGTATATGCTGTGTGTCTGCGCACTAATCGCCTCCGTACTTGGACCCAAGCTAAAAAAGGCCGGTATCGGTGCTGCTGTATTTGCAGGGGCATCCTGTATGGTAATGGCTGTGCTTTGTCTTACGACCAATATCCGTTTTTATGATACATGGCGCTGGTGGGCAGTAACCCAGAGTGTCGCCAATATGGTTCTTTTGGTAGCGCTGGTGCTGGATTCCCTGGAAGCCAAGTTCTTAAGAAAGCTCAGAAATATTGGCGCAGGGATCTTGCTCTTAGGCATTGAAGCAGATTTTCTGGGAACAGCTTTGGGGTGGTGGCAAGGCGGATTAATCTGCCGTTATATTTTCCTGGGATTGTTTGCCATTGCAATCGTTCTGGTCTGGCAAATCATTCCCCGCAACATCAATGCTGCCAGAAAGGCGAAGGAGATGGAGGCAGAGCAAAAGATAATCCGGGCCCAGCTGCAGGAAAATCGCATTGCTATTATGATCAGCCAGATTCAGCCCCATTTTATATACAATACGCTAGGCACAATCCAACAGCTTTGCAAAGAGGATCCGGAGCAGGCTTCCCGGCTGGTTCAAAACTTCAGTATCTATTTGCGTGGCAACTTCAGCGAGCTGGATAACACCGTGCCCATCCGCTTTGCCAAGGAGTTGGAGCACATACGCTGCTATACCGAAATCGAATTGATACGATTCCCGGATATGACAGTACATTATGATATTCAGACAGACGAATTTTTACTGCCGGCACTCACCGTGCAGCCTCTGGTGGAAAATGCCATTAAGCACGGCCTTATGGGTCTGGAGGAAGGCGGAACGGTAACAATTTCCGCATACGAGGAGCAAACAGATTATTGCATTTGCGTGTCGGATGACGGAGTTGGGTTTGATGTATCCGGTTTGACAGATACAAAAAAACACATTGGCCTTCGTAATGTGCGTGAGCGGTTACAGGCTATGTGCGGTGGCAGTCTGACCATAGAAAGTCAGCCCGGAATAGGCACGCGTGTGCAGATCCGGATTCCGAAGGAGGGAAAAGGATATGATCGCAATTGCAGTAGATGACGAGCACCCTATGCTGCAGGCGCTTGCTGAGGCGGTGAAAGCATCGCCGGACATCCGTCAGCTATCTACCTTCAGTTCTTGTTCTTCTGCCCTGGAATGGATGGAAAGCAATGCCGCTGATGTAGCTTTCCTGGATATCAGTATGCGTGGTATGGGAGGTCTTGCATTGGCAGAAAAAATCAGTCAACTGCAGCCGTCCTGTAAAATCGTTTTTTGTACCGGCTATGATCAATATGCGCTTGATGCGATCCACCTGCGCTGCTCCGGTTATTTAATTAAGCCTATAACCGCCCAAGCGGTACAAAAGGAACTGGATCACATTAAGAGACAACCGATGAATGACAAAAAACTGACAGTGAAATGTTTTGGTTCCTTCGAGGTGTTGTGTAACGGCCGAACGCTGACCTTTAAGCGCACAAAAGCCAAGGAATTGCTGGCTGTTCTGGTTGACCGCAACGGATCAGGAATGACCGGGAAACAAATCTGTGCCGTATTGTGGCCGGAGGATTCAAACGATACCAAAAATATGGACTACTTCCGCCATCTGATGCAGGATCTCCGCAACACTCTGGATGCAGTAGGAGCAGGCAGTGTGCTTTGCCAGGATGGGTATCAATACCGGATCGATCCTTCCCAGATTAGTTGCGATTACCACAGCTACTTGCAGTATGGATCCCCTGCCTTTTACGGTGAATATATGACCCAGTACAGTTGGGCGGAAGACACTTGCGGTATGCTGCAAAAATAATTTCATTTTCTTGCGCAGTCAGGCGATGCCTGGCTACGCCTTGTCATAGGTTTGTCATATCCTTTGTGCTAAAATTTGGTATGTAATTATCTAATGTGGGATGTTGTTTGTAATTTTCCAAAAAAGGAGTTTGTGCAGACTATGACAATTCTTTGCGTAGACGATCATCCGGTGATCGTTAAAGGCTTAAAAAGCAGTGTAAAACAGATATATCCAGAGGCCACGATTTTAACATTTACTGCGGCAAAGGACGCTTTATCCTATGCCCAATCTTATGGCTGTGATGTACTTATTTGTGAGATAGAATTATATAATCACGGAGGGATTACTCTGGCCAAGCAGATCCGCAACATAAACCCTTTTGTGAACATCATTTTTGTGACTGTTTGCTCAGAGCAGGAGCACGCAAAAGAAGTTTTGAAATTGCGACCCAGCGGCTACTTGACAAAGCCGATCATCGAATCCCAGCTTGCGGTAGAATTGCAGCAGCTTCGCTATCCGGTGGCATACTGATTTTCGGTAAAGGAGAATGGAAATATGAAAAAAAGAGTATTATGTATGTTTTTGGCAGCAGTCCTGCTGGTGGGTATGTTCCCCATCGATGTCTTTGCCGCCCATGATTCTACCGGTAAACCGCTGGACTTGACCGGCGATGTATATCTTGCGCTGTATGTCGGCGGCAGCAATTTCCCCGGCGAACCTGCAGAGCATGCTGTTTCCGGTTATCTGAATTTGAATGCCTCCTTTGGTTCTAGCGGTTTCGGTAAATTTGCGGAAAGCGCACAAAATATTTTGGAGCCGTCGATTCTGAATGATGTGGTGCAGGGAACCAGTGGCGTCTGGGGTGTATTCAGCACCACCGGCGGCAGCCGCTATCTACTGCCATCCAGCGGCATTGTTGACGGCGCAGCAGGCGATGTCAACAAGCCCCATAATGCAGAAACCGAAAAGAAAATCATCCAGACAGCCATCGATAACGGCTACTTCAGCCTGGGCAGTGGAGAAAGCATTGATGACTATACCATTGTCTGGTATGTCATTAAGTATCAGCGAAGCGACAGCGCCTGGCATATTGATGGTCTGATTACAAAAAAGTCGACCTACTCTGTAAACTATTACGGCAACGGTAACACCTCCGGTGGTGCGCCTACCGGTGAGAGCGGCTTGAAGTCAGGTGATGTCCATACTGTACTGGGCAACACCGGCGGCCTGCGGAAAATCGTAGGTAACGATACTTACATTTTTAACGGCTGGAACACCTCCCCTGACGGCACCGGTAACCATTATGATGCCGGTGAAAAGATTACGATCAGAAACGCCAATGTGACCCTGTATGCCGAGTGGTATCTGCAAAACAAATATACCGCTACCGTCATCACCAAACTCAACGGTACCGAGACGAATGCAGACGATATTTGGGGAGCCGGCAGCACACTTTATATCGAGATGCAGACCGACGAGGGCGGAACAGGCGAACTGATCCCTCTGACAAAGGGTGTCGCAGGTACTTATACCGCCATGGTAACAGAAAATGGCGCCTATCACATTTGGCTTAAGAATGCCGATGGCAGTACGCAAAAGATAGATGGTTATCAGATCACGATTTATAACCAGAACGGTCGTGTTGAGCTGCAGTATTACAGCGTCGGCTATGACACAAACGCAGGAACAGATACCATAACCTGGGAGGGCCAGCCGGCAACGGAAACCATCATTTATCCGGTTGCAACACACGTAACGGACAAAGGTGGAATACCGGTCCGGGAGGGTTATACATTCCTATATTGGCTGGATCAGGATAACAACCGGATCTATCCCGGTCAAACCGTCACAAGTAACCTCACGAAAAAAACAGTATTAACCGCCCAGTGGGAGGAAAATATTGACGTTACCATAGAGGTAGTGATCGATCACAACGGCGGCGACGGTTTCAACAATGCAGACAACCGTCACGAAGCACTGCTGCAGTTCCTGCGGGAAGAGAACGGTGTTAATCTGCCTCTGGATCAAATTTTGTTGGACGCAAGCCATATCAGCTATACCTACGACGAGGTCAACCATAAAACGACTTACACATTGACCTTCCAAAATGTACCCCAGGCGATTTATAATCTTTCCACCCAGAAACCTCTGTATGATGTTACAATTACCCATACCGGTGAAGCTGACCAGGATCAGCACATTCGAGTGGAATTCAAATATGCACCAGAGAACTTTGATCTTACCTTTGATGTGGTTGTCAACTGGGATGACGAAGCGGAAAAGAAATTGCTTCCCATAGCTGTGAACGTGAAGGTTCTCTACTGGGGCTATAACAATGCCGGAGAACTGGGCTGGCACACCATCACCCAGCAGGCCGGCAGCGGCGCACCTACTACAGTATATATTGATCCGGAAACCGGCACAGGTACCGGCTACTACCCGGTGTGGAAATACTGGGATGCCGCAACGCTGGGAGAGGACTATGCCTATGAGTACCGGATCGAAGTTACATCCTTTGTGATGCCGGACGGTCACATAATTCCCGCTACCGGCGATCTGGAAACCTATACCCCCAACGGTTCCGGTCTGTACGAGGCCATAGTCACAGTAGAAGACGGCGGTAGAACACCTACAAAACCCCAGCGTGACGATTTGCCCGGCGCTTATTACGACGGCACCGTGCAAAACGGCATTCCTACTGCAACCATTGATATTTGGCCCTATTTTGTTTATTTCGATGCAGGTGCCGGCAAACTGGAAAACAAGCAGCAGCTGGTGCTGGAAAATCAGTACACTTACCCGGATTTGAGCCAGTATATTCCTGTTTCCAACAACAGCAATTATACCTTCATTGGCTGGTACGATATGGACGGCAACCCTGCGCAGAATCTGGCAGGCACATATCTGACAGAAGATGTGTATTATAACGCCAGGTACAGCCGGCCTATCTCTGTCCAGGGCACCATTACGGTAGCCGGCACCTATCAGCAGAACGGTGAGACCGTCTACATCAAAGAGGTTGACAGAGCAGAGAATGTTATGGTGGTTCTGCAAAAATATGTCAACGGTCAGTATATGGATGTGGCCAGCTACGAAGCCACCATTACCTATAGCCACTTAGGCGCAGACGGTTTGGGCGACTATAACTTCACTGATATTGTATATGACAACACCGAATACCGGATCGTTGTGTTAGGCCGCAATTACGAAACTACCTTTGATAACGAATCGGATGCAGGTATTAGCTACAGCCCGGAGGAGTATACTGCGGTTCTCGGTGGCGACTACATCGCTATGATCTACGCTTACCTGGATCACGCACCGGAGAGCTATGTGCAGCATATGGAAGTGGATGCCAGCCAGATCAGCCAGGCTTTCCGCCCCACAGGCGCTCTGGCAGAAATCCTGTACCGCGACCTGGGCGATATCCATCACTACGATGTGATCTCCCAGCATACCGTTGATCCATACGGCAAGGTCATTGCTCTGTCTACCCAAGGTTTCGGCAACAGCAGCGAGTCTGTGTGGCAATACCATACCGACGGCACACTATATGAGTATCAGATGAATGTGACCAAGCTTTACGGCAATGTAACCGGTGTGTTTGCGCCTGACGGAACGGTCTACAACAGTGATACTGCACCGTTTATTATCGAATACGATCCGGCTTCCCGTTACAGCGCAGCGGGTGGCGGACAGGCTCGTCCCCTGAAAGCAACACTGATCCCGAAAACCTACGAGATTATCTTCGATATGGGTCTGGGAGAAAATGAGACCGTTCAAGGTATGGACGCCTATTTGACAGACGGCATTGACGGTGCAGACTATTACTCCTATCTGCATGCCTGGAGCCACGGTGATACTATCACCGCGTTTCCCTTCCGGGATGGGTATGTGTTTGAACGCTGGGAATCCAACCACGAAGGTGTGGTTGTTGACAATGACGGCGGAACGATCATTGTGGCAGACGGTTTGGCAGAAGATGTAACATTAACAGCTGTTTGGAGAAAACTGGAGGGCACAGCCTACACAGTACGCCATTTGGAGCTGAATACCGAAAAGCCCTTGCGTGGTGCAGAGGTTTGGGAAAATGTGGTCGTTGGTTCCACAATCAATGCTGCCGATCGTGTGTTGAGTATCGAAGGTTATAGCTATGCCGGTGCAAAGGTTGGAGATAAGCTATACGGTTTGACCGAGGATGTAGTCTTAACTGTTACAAGTGATGCAACCAAAAACATCCTGACCCTCTATTATGTGAAGGACGGCTATACGGACCAGGTGGAGAGCAATCTGAAGCTGGATAAAACCGTAATTTTGACCAACAACGGCACTTATACCATTAATTTGGAAACCTATACGATGGATAATCCGGTCACCACCATGATCCTGCAAAATACACCGCTGGATATTGTTCTGGTGCTGGATCAGTCCGGTTCCATTGTCCAGGACGGTTATCTGGACGATTTACAGGCAGCGGTGGATAACTTCGTGGAAGAAGTTGCAAACCACGGCCGCCACAATGAGGTGGATCACCGAATTGCAATCGTGGGCTACGCAAGTAATGCCACAGCAGGCGCTACCAACAGTAACACCACGAATTATCCCCTGGCCGGCGGCACCTTGAATGAATGGGTCAACACCGGTGTGTTCGACTCCAACGGTGACTTCCACCCCTACCCCGTTACCGGCTTTAACTACACCCCCTATACCGGCACTGTGCAGGCAGACGGCATCTATTATACCTATAGTCATGGTGCGTACTTGCTGATGGACTATCACAGCACCTACCACCATCTGATCACCGAGGAAGAAGCCCGAGAGGCAGTGCTCAACGGTACCACGGTTTACGGCTATGTCTACGATAAGAACGATGTGGGCAGCTTTGTGGAGCTGACACGAAATGCCAGTGGCCTTTGGCTCTACGGTGACAAACAGCTATACTCCGCTAAGGAGTTCTTTACCTACCATACCGATGTCTGGACCCACAGAAAAGATTTGGAACGCCGCGAGATCCATGCTTACGGCACCGGAAGCAACTTCCACTGCACAGATGGCCACAGCAGCATTTACACCCGTACCGAAACTCGGAATGCCGATCCGGAGCTGAACATCTATCACGATGCGCTGATGCCGGTTTCCTTCGGTGTTAACGGTTCCGGACGTACCAACCCCAATCTGATCAAGGCCACCCAAAGCTTAGGCTCCAACGGCGGTACTTATGTGCAGTACGGTATTGAAATGGCCAACAAGATCTTTGCTGCAAATCCTGCAGAGGGTCGTGTCCGGATCATGGTTGCCTTTACCGACGGTCAGCCCGGTGGCAGCGGCTTTGACGAGACTGTCGCCAATCAGGCAATTTCCATGGCCTATGAAACCAAAAACACTTACGATGCCCATGTGTACACCATCGGACTGTACCACAGCACAAGCGTGGACTCCACCAGCGATATAGCAGTCTATATGAACGCAATGTCTTCCAACTATCCCGATGCCAAGGATATGGACGATGTGATGGTTACCGGCGGCTATATAACCCCGCCCAACGGTTCTAAGCTCAATGACGGTGGTTCCTACTACTACAAGCAGGGTAGTACCTACTATCCCATTAAGTGGGGTAATGTGACCACGACCTCCAATAGTTGGTTTGCGCAAAACTGCTGGTACTACACCCACAATAACCGGAATTACCGTATTTCCACTACCATTGATGCCACGATTACCAATGGCAAAGTTGGCAATAATACCGTCTATCTCTACCGGCCCGGCGGCTATGTAGAAACACCCTACTCCGGTTTCTACTCCACTACGGAGAGCGAGCACGATCTGAAGCAATATTTTGCCAATGTTATGCAGGAGATCACTTCCAACATCACCACAGAGGTCATTCTCCACGGTGACACCATACTTCGGGACATTATGGGACAGGGACTGGTTCTTACTCCCGATACGGTAATCACAGCTTATAAGGTGGCAGGTCACTACAATGCCGCTACCGGTCAGATCGAATGGTCTGCTACCAAAGAAAAAGTGGCAGATCTTGTGCTGAAAAACCAAACAGGTCCTGAAGTAAGCTCCGAGGAAACCACTGATCTGGTCTTTACAAATGAAGACGGCACTGTGACTACCCGTGAAAACGTGCCCTATATCTCTGTTTTTAATTACAGCCAGAACGTAAATGAAACAGACGCTGATGCTCCCCATACTGTAGACATTACCGGCTATGACTTTGAAAACAACTATATTAAAGAAGGTCATGATGGCTACAAGATGGTGATAGAAATCACTTCGGTGGAGGCACGGGATGATGTTCAGTGGGGACGCAGCACCGCTACCAACCACGAACGCTCCGGCTTGTGGCTGCCCGCAGATGAAAGTGGTAATCGCCAGTTGCTGATGGCATTCAATCAGCCCACTACCATTTTCGTGGAACGGGCGTATGTGCTGGACTATGGCAAGGAATTTGTTCTTTCCGACTGGTACTTTGATGACGAGGACGGCAAGGACGCCACCCCCATCCATTTGGACTTTGACATCAACAATGGTATGAATGGGTTTGATGTAAATGATCCAAATCTGCAGAACGCCAAAGATAGCGTTTACGGCAATCCCCAATACGGCAATGTGCGAATTGAGGACGGCAAGGTCATTTATACCCCCACTTCTATGAATTGGGGTGGCTACGATTCATTCTATGTGTTTGGCAATACCTGGAGAAAAACCGTTCTTGCCCAGGATGCCAACCAGAACGGCAACCTGTGGAACAAGGTTACAGTAATCCCTGCCAATAACATTTATTACGAGGATTCCTTTATTACCACCGAAAGCACCGTCCAAAACAGCATTGAAGGCTTCACCTTTACCGGTGCATGGTCTTTGGTAGGTGAGGACAGCGGCAATACAGAGATCCCGGAGCATCTGGAATCTGCTCCCTACGGCGATGTCCACGGTTGGACAGATTCCCTGGGTGACGATGTGAGCTTCACCGATGGTAGTGCACATTTTGCCAATGCCGCAGGTGCGTCCGCACGGTTTACATTTACCGGCACCGGTGTTGAAGTCTACACCCGCACCAACAACGCCTCCGGTATGGTGGTTGCTGTGCTGAGCAGCAAGACCGTAGGAGAAGACGGCAAAGAGGTTATCACGCTCTACAAAAGTTTGGCCATGGATAATCTGGCCGCATCCGGTGATTACTACCACATTCCCACAGTCGCCTTCAAGGATCTTCCCTATGGCACATACACCCTGCAGCTTATCGCAACATCGGCGACCGCAGAAACCGGCGTGCGTAGCGAATACTACATTGACGGTGTTCGGATCCACAACCCCTTGGGCAACACCACAAACTACTACAGCAGCACTGTGAAAGATGCTTACGGATTGGAAAATAATGCTGTTTTCACCGAGGTTCGTGACATTCTGATCGACAAGAACAACGGCTTCAATGCCGATCAGCCCAATATCGGTGGCGCAGTATTTATCGACCAAATCAAGCCCGATCAAGGCCTCGACGGCGATTCAGTTGGTGAGGGAGTTCCCACCTATGAGATCGGCACCTTTGAAGCATATGGTCCTAAGAATGAGGTCTATCTCGGCGCAGGTCAAGCGATCGTGCTGAAAGTCGAGGAAGGCAATACCTACTATATGGGCCTGAAGAGTTTGACCGGTAGTACAGTAATCGCCAATGTCAGTGGCATCGATCAGTCCAAAGAGCCTACAGCCATTACGATCACACACTCCACGGATATGTATTACCGCATCAATCCTGTAGATGGTTACATTGTCATTCAAAACGGCAACACAGACGGCGCAATTCTGTCCATCACAAATCTTCGCACGACCAATATGCAGGAGCCTGTGGCGAACGGTGGTGTCTTGCCCGTGGCGCCGCAAGCGGCTGTTGTGATGATGCGGAACTTCTCTACACGACTGCTGGAACAGGAAAACGATTCCGGTTTCGATGGACCCGCAGAAGAAACGCCAAAGTCCCCTGTGCAGATACACACAGAGGAAACCCTGGCTTTTGCAAGCACATTGTTCTTATCCGTTTACCAGTGGCTGGATGAGAACTAAGGAGGCGAGAATATGAAAGCAAACTATACAAAACCCCTTCTGACAGTGGAAATATTCTCCCTCGCTCAGTCAATTGCCCGGGATTGCGCAGATAACATCCCCAAGGATCAGCTTAACTTTAATGATCCCAGTAAGTGCGTTTGGGATCTTGGCGGTGGCATGACCGTGTTTATTGCAGGATCAAACTGCATCCTCGACGGATCGAATATGGGGTTGGGCTGCTACAACAACCCCAGTGAGGAAAATTATATTTTCCGATCCTAATACAACACACTTTACCCCCCGCAGGCCAATTGGTCTGCGGGGGGCGTAAGGAAAGCTTATGAAGGATTACTATTTTACACTAGCGGGATTGCGCACCATATTGCGTATGCCTTTTGAGATCAGTATTTCAGAAAGCATACTCCCCTTTTTGTGCGCAAACCACCAAGAAACAGACTGTATGATTATGCTGCGCCCATGCACACAGCTACCTTCATTCTCCAATGATGGCGTTTGGCGTGGGCTGGAATATTACGATTGCCACCAGGGCAATCTTCGGACTTTTCACTGCAACGCACCCCAGACGGCGGCCTTTGCAGTAACTGAGCATTTTGAAGACGGAAATATTGAGATCCGTGTACTATCTGACTATCTTTCTTATTTTACAGGTACTGCCGGAATCTTTAACCGTATTGGTATGGAAACACTGCTGCTTCAGCATCAAGGTTTGCTGTTGCATGCTTCACTTATAAATTATAAAGGCAAGACCATTGCCTTTGCCGGTCCTTCCGGGGTCGGCAAATCGACACAAGCAAATATTTGGCATACATTTCTGGGCGCAGACATCATAAACGGCGACCGGGCCGCACTGAGAAAAGAGCACGATCACTGGTTCGCTTACGGCTGCCCCTATGCCGGAACCTCCGGGATCTATAAAAACGATTGTGGGCCGCTGGCAGCCATCATTCTGTTGGGACAAGCCGAGGAAAATCATCTTTGCCGGCTGACAGAGGGCGAGGCTTTCCGATATCTCTATCCGGAGTTTTCTGTACATCACTGGCAGAAGGCTTTTGTGGCAAAAGCCACAGACCTGTGCCTGCAGCTATTAGCGGAAACACCAATATACTCGCTGCAGTGCCGTCCTGAACAGAGCGCTGCTTTGCTTGTAAAGAAAGGACTCAGCTTATGAATACCCTTCCTGTAGCACCTGCCGCAACTGAATATTTATACCGGAAGGCATCTGCTGCGGGAATTCCACTAAGCGGAACATTCGAACTGACACCGGTCTGCAATATGGATTGCAAAATGTGTTATGTGCGGATGTCCCGATCTGCGCAGGAGGCCATTGCGCCTTTAAAAGGAGCTGCGCAATGGTTGACATTAGCGCAAGCTGCGAAGGATGCAGGTATGCTGTATCTGCTGATAACCGGTGGCGAACCCTTTTTGCATCCCCAGTTTCGGGAGATTTTAGAAGGCCTGCATAAAATGGGCTTTTTGATCACTATAAATTCCAACGGCACAATGATCGATGAATCGGTAATTGCCTGGCTGAAAAACTGTCCCCCGGTACGAATCAACATCAGTTTATATGGTGCGTCCAATGAGACCTACGCCCGTCTGTGTGGCAATCCTGAAGGATTTACCCAAACCATCAATGCAATTCGTCTACTGCGGGAAGCCAGGCTCTCGGTGAAGCTGAGCTGCAGTTTGACCCCATACAACGCAAAAGATTTGCCTGAAATGGCAGATTTTGCCAAACAAAACGATCTGATATTGCAGGTGGCTACCTATATGTTTCCGCCTGTTCGCAAAGATGCGGCGCTGGCCGGAACAAACGATCGCTTCTCCCCTGCTGACGCAGCATATTATATGGCCTATGCAGATTATCTGACCCTGGGAAAAGATCGGTTCCTGGCACAGGAAGGACAGCTGCCGGAGATCTTAGAGCCGGAAGGGAATTGCGAAGGCGACGGTGTCCGCTGCCGTGCAGGAAAGTGCAGCTTCTGGATCACCTGGCAGGGGAAGATGATGCCCTGCGGTATGTTTCCGGAGGAAATAGCCCCCAATGTATTTGAGATACCGTTCCTAAACGCCTGGCAGGCAGTAAAAGAAAGTGTTTGTAATATTCACTTGCCGGTACAATGTGCCGCATGTAATGTTAAAGATATCTGCCGAGCCTGTGCAGCTATGGTCATTACGGAAAGTGGATGTTTCGATAAAGTTCCCCAATACCGCTGCGACATGATGCGAGACTACAAGACACAGTGGAAACGGGTAAAGGAGGAAATGCTGTGAGTAAGAAAAATCGTTTGAAGATACTTGTCGGTACTCTTTGCGTTGTTCTTTTGATTTTTGCAGGCTGTGCAGAACAGGTGAAAAATTCTATTTTCGATATTTTTCAAACAGACCCCACCACACCCCCCGAGGATCTGCCTCCTACTGTGGTGATTCCGCCGGAAAAAGATCCGGAAACCGGCGAAGAGATTGGCATTTCGTTCCCCTGCCAAATCCCCGGATATGATCTGATCATTGAAAGGATGGCGCCCTATAACGGAATGTTTGTAGAAGATGGCTCCAACGCAAACATCGAAAACGTGGCCATGCTACTGGTAAAAAACAACGGCGATTTCCCCGTGGAGTACACCCGTATCCGCATTGTCTGCGGACAAGAAGAGCTGCTCTTTGACGTTTCTGCGTTGCCAGCAGGTGAACAATTGGTGGTGCAGGAAAAGACCGGAAAAACTATCCCAGAAAGTAAGGTCACTTCTGCGTCTGCTTTGATTGTCCAACGGGCAAATATGGAAATGTCTGAGGGCAAGGTTCAAGTCGTCGATAATGGTGATAACACGATAACCGTTAAGAATTTAACAAATGAAACAATCCCTACCGTCCGTGTTTTTTATAAGTACTATATGGAAAATGAAAAGCTGTTTGTTGGAGGAATTGCCTTTGCCGTCCGGATCTCAAGGTTAGGTGCCGGAGCAAGTGTTACGATCCAACCTTCCCATTATACCAGCCAGACCAGTCGAGTGGTGATGGTGTTGACCTATGATTCTGAGGTGTAATATGAAATTATGCGGAGAATTTGTAGTGCGACAAGTTATGGATAACATCGTAGCGATCCCGGTAGAACAGACAGCCTTACGGCTGAACGGGATGATCCTGCTCAACGATGTTAGCAAAATCATTTGGGACCACCTGGCGCAGGGAACAAATCTTGAAAGCATCGTAAAAGCCGTTACAGATGCGTTTGATGTCTCTGCCGATGAGGCGCAAACAGATATATCGGAATTTTGCGATAAGCTGCGTAAGCTACAGTTATTGGAAGATTGATTATGGAAGATAAAAAGAATACACCACAATTTAATACACAGGAAGATATATTAGGGATCGATTTGTTTGTACTTTTTCGAGACTTTCTTCGCAGCTTTGGAAAACTGTGGGGATTGGTGATTTTACTGGCAGCAATTGCTTCCATAGGTGCGCTGCTGCATAGCATAAAATCCTATCAGCCTATGTATAGAGTAGAGACAACCTTTACCGTTGAGACATATAATCCAACCCAAAGCGGTTACACTTTTTTCTATGATAACCACACAGCAGCGCAGATGGCACTGACCTTTCCTTATTTATTGGAAAGTGATCTGCTGTTGGATCGGGTAAAGGCAGATCTGGGTGTGGAGTATCTAAACGGAACTCCCAGAGCAAAGGTAATTTATAATTCCAATCTATTTACGCTGTCCGTTACCAGCCGGAACCCGCAAGCTGCTTACGATATTCTGCAGGCATTGGTCAAAAATTACCCTTCGGTGGCGGAGTATGTCATCGGCAAAACAAAGTTGAATATGATCGATTATCCGGAATTTCCGTCCACGCCCTATAACAGCACGCAACATATGAAGTTCACCGCAACAGGATGCATGACCGGCTTCGTCATAGGTATGGTTATTGTGCTGTTGCACGCACTTATGCGAAATACAGTTTGTAAAGAAACGGATATTATCGAAAAGCTGCATTCCAACTGCCTTGGCTCTATTCCCATGGTGGTGCCAAAAGGAAACCGTAAAACAATTGACTTGTCTATTCATAACAGCAAGGTAGGAACACCCTTTAAGGAAAGTTTCCGGGGACTTGCGCTGCAAACGGCAAGAATGATGGAGAGCAGAAAAATTCTGTTAATTACGGCCACTATGTCTAAGGAAGGCACCTCCACGGTAGCACAGAATCTGGCCGATGCACTGATAGAGCAAGAAAAAAAGGTTGTTCTCTTGAATGGCAGTACCTGGACATTGGAGCAGCTTAGTCAAGCGCAAAAGGAAGCGGATTATATTCTCATCGATGCCCCGGCTTGCGAGACACTTGCTAACGTAGCCCCGCTGGCGGAACAGGCAGAGGCTATTTTGTATGTGATCCGGCAAGACTACTGCAAACTGCCTCGGGTCATGAACTGTTTTGAAGACTTGAACCAATTTGATGCCAAACTGATCGGCTGTGTACTGACCGGCGTTCGCTCCGGCATTACCGGCTACGGATACGGCTATGGCTATGGCTACGGAAAGGGTTATCATTACGGTCGATACGGCAGCTATGGGGATAAAAATGGTGGCAAGTATGCTGCTGAAGAAGAAGGAAACCAATGAAATTATGTGATCTGCATACCCATTTATTACCTGGTGTAGATGATGGTGCATCGACAATGGAATATGCGCTGCAAATGCTCCGCAATGCTGCAGCCAGCGATGTGGAGTTGCTGGCTGTAACACCGCACTGCAACAGGCCTTATGAAAAGCGCAACTATTTGGATGACAACCTTTCGAATCGCTTTTTGCAGCTGCAACAATCTGCAAAGGATATTCCGGTACATTTGGTCCTGGGTGCGGAGGTTCTGGTGGACGAGCTGCTGCCCCAACTGCTTTGTCAGAAAAAGATCCCTACGATCAACGGAAGCCGCTATTTACTTACGGAATTTCCCGTAGATGCAAGTCCTGATTTTTTTCAGGATGCCCTGCAAAGCATCCTGGCGCTTGGATATATCCCCTTAGTCGCCCATCCGGAGCGGTATCTCTCGGTATGCGAAAAGCCGCAAATCGTCGCACCCTGGCTGGATATGGGCTGCCATTTGCAGCTTACAGGCGGTAGCATCTTGGGAGAATACGGTAAGACTGTCCAGCACACCGCTGCATTTTTGCTGCAGCAGGATTTTGTAGCCTGTGTCGCCAGCGATGCGCACGGACTGCATCATCGGAGCAATTTTCTAATGGCTGTTTATGACCATTTGAGCTTGCGGTTTTCTAAACATTATGCCAGGTGCATGATGTATGAAAACCCCATGGGTATATGCTGTGATAACGATATATAGAGAAGAGGTGTGACATGCGATATTTACGAATCTTCACCGTGATCGCATTCGTTTTTAGCCTGCTGCTTGCAGGTTGGGCCAATTATCAACACAACCGCAATCTGAATACAGATTATCCGGAAATTACCAGTGCGGTTGAATTGCTGGAAATCAGTGTGCAAGATCCTCCCGAAGCCATATATCGAGAGCTTTACGCACAGGACGCAACTGACGGCGATCTGACAGCGCAGATTATGGTGGCATCTATATCCCATTTTTTGGAACCGGGTACTGTGCGCGTAAAATATGTGGTCTTTGACAGCCATAATAACTCCGCCACCCTGTCCCGCCTGGTGCACTACAACGATTATACACCCCCGGTGTTTTCTTTAGAAAAGGCTCCGGTCTATACAGTTGGAAGTTCCTTCGACCTTATAGATCACATCCGTGTGGAGGACAGCATCGACGGCGATATTTCTGACCATATCCGTGTGATCTCCAATATGGTGAATAATTACTCTGTGGGAAATTACCCGGTGGTACTGGAGGTTTCCAATTCTTGCGGCGATACGGCGCAGATTACTCTTTGGGTTACTTACGAAAGCAAAGAAAGCACCGCTATTGTTAAGCTTCACCGATATATCGTATATGTACAGCAGGGGCAAACCTTTGATCCCACGCAATGGCTTGCCGTCGTGACAGATCGCAACGCCACTGTCTTAGATGCAAAAAAAGTAGCAATTCAAGGGAATCTGGATGTAAATAAACCCGGATGTTATCAGCTGGTTTATAGCTATCAGGATGGCAAATTGTCCGGATATGCACCTCTTACCGTGGTCGTAACAGAAAGGCAGGACTGAAATGGGAGAAAAATTGATGCACCTTGATGAAATCAACTTTCACAGTCTCATGCATTTGTTGTTGAAAAATCTGTGGATAATCATAGTGTTTTGCATCAGTGCAATTTTGTGTTATAACTCTGTGCGTAACTTGACCTACAGCCCCTTTTACACTTCTTCTGCCACCTTCATGGTTAGTGCAAAGGACGCAACCAGTGCCTATAACTCGCTAACCACCACACAAAGCATGGCTTCCGTTTTTGCTGAGGTGTTCCAAAGCAATGTGTTGCGAGAGAAAATACAAGAGCAAATGCCAGATCAGCGCTTTAGCGGAACGGTCAATACGGTAACGATACCCGAAACCAATCTTCTGATCGTTACTGTTACGTCAGAGGAGCCGGATACCTCCTTCCGGGCCTTGAACCTATTGGTGGATAACTATAGTTCCATATCGGATTATGTGTTTTCCAACGCCCAGCTGGAAGTAATTAAGGATCCCATCGTTCCGGTAGCTCCCTCCAATCCGCTGGATGTGGAGTCCATGTATCCGGCAGTCTTGCTTCTTAGCGGGTTATCGGCCGTCGGAGCAATCGTTGCAATATATCTTCTGCGCGACACCGTAAAAACGCCGAAGGCGGCACGGCGAAAGATTGATGCAAGACTTCTGCGTACCATAAACCACGAAAAGAAAAATAAAACGCTCCGGTCAAGGCTTCGCAAAAGAAATACTGCACCATTGATCACCAATTCCCTGATCAAAAAGGATTTTATTGAGGATAATTTGAGCCTGTGTTCCGCCTTGGAATACCATATGCGAAAGCGAGGGCAACAGGTGATTCTTATTACCAGTGTGGGTGAAAATGAAGGAAAATCCACAATCGCGGCAAATCTGGCTTTAGCCTTGTCAGAGAAAGGACGGCGGGTAACATTATTGGATTGCGATTTCCGCAAGCCTTCTCTGCACAAAATATTTGATATGCCCGCAGGAAATGAAAAGGCACTTACCTCCTATCTTTTACAAAAGAAAACGGATCCTTCATCCTGCCTCACAGAAAGCAAGAAGCATGGCATATTTCTGGGTATCAGCCAAAATTCCGGCAGGAGCGTTACCAAGCTGCTAAACAACGGCAGACTCCCCGTGCTGTTGCAGCAGCTTCGTACGCAGATGGATTATATCATACTGGATACACCGCCTATGTTGGCTGCTGCAGATGCAGAGGCCTTGGCAACTATGGTGGACACCGCACTATTGGTGGCACGCGCAGATTTTATGCCCACCGATTCCATCAACAACGGACTTGACCGTCTGAGAAAAAGTGCTCCTGAGGTTTGTGGTTTTATCCTGAATAATTATCATACAAACTTATTTTAATAAAATCGCCACGACAGGCCCAATATCTGTCGTGGCGATTTTTAGCTTGTTGCTTTTAGTGCACCGGCTCAATCCGGTCGTTTTGGATGCGGTAGATTCGGTGACTGATCTCCAATACGCTGGGGCGGTGCGTGGTGATAACGCAGGTACGTCCCTTTTGAGAGCGCATAATATTATCCAGGACCTTCTTTTCTGTTTCAGAATCCAACGCACTGGTGGCCTCATCAAGCAGGAGAATCGGTGCATTTGAAAGAAGGGCTCTGGCAATGCACAGCCGTTGCAGCTGTCCTTCTGAAAAACCGCCGCCCTGTTCCCGCACCGGTGTGTCCAGTCCAAGGGGAAGCGCCCGGACAAAATCCTCTGCGCAAGCCAATCGAAGGACATCATACAGTTGTACATCTGTAGCATTCGGACAAATTATCTGCAGATTTTCACGTATGGTACCGGAAAAGAAGGTGTTTCCCTGCGGCACATAGGCAAACAACGATCTTGTACAAGCGGATACATCAATATAGCTTCCATCCTCTGCGCTGAGCTTCAGAGTGCCGCCCTGGGGACGAATAATTCCCAGCAAAAGGCGCAGTAAGGTGGTTTTTCCTTCTCCGGAAGGGCCCACAAAGGTAACAATCTGGCCTGCATCCGCAACGAAATCGCTGTCAGATAAAACCGGCATACCATCTTCATAATGATAGGAAAGACCCTTTGCTTCGACTCTAAGCGAGGAGGCCATATGCTCTTGCACAAAAGATTCTGCAACCGCAGCATCGCTCCGATCCTCAACAGGAAGCTCCATAATGGCCATAATGCGTCGTGCCGCAGTAGTCGCACTGATCGTTCCGGGAATAAGGCTTGCCAGCGCTGCGAAGGCGGCCGTCAGAGAACCGGAAAGCTGCAAGAACAACGTCATAGTACCATAGGTTATATGGCCGGACCAGAGCCTGTATATAGCCCAACAGAAGCATACCAGCGCAACAACCGTGCCTGCCAGCGACATAAGGGTGTTCTTATGAATAGAAAAACGGTTGTATTCCATAGACGCATCCTTGAATCGCTGCTGCAGTTTTCGATGCTTTTGACTATAAGCATCCGTCCGGTCGAAGGATTTGATCAGCTGGATATTTTGGAGGGATTCTTCGTTAAAGATCATCATCTCACTACTTAGCTGCCGCATTTTTTGATTGTGATGTCGCATCATTTTGATTACATAACGACTCATCAGCAATGTGACCGGAGCGCTGAGCAGGGCAAGGATCGCCAGGGTGGCATCATAGTAAAGAATCACGCATAAAGTACCGACAAATTGTAACAGCCGGGTCAAGAGCTCCGGAACCCAGCCAAGCACACTGGAGGAAACTGTGGTGACATCTCCCGCCACGCGAGTCAAAATATCGCCTGAATGGTAGGCTGACAACGCCTCCCAGTCGGTGACCAGCAGCTTATCATAGACCTGAGCGGTGATTTGCTGATTAACGTGAATACTGACCTGTGCGCTTATCCTACCGGAGACAGCTCGCACCAGGATCTGAAACAGCTGCATAAGTACAAAAAATACAAGCGCTGTAATAATGCCACTGGTATTGAAGCCTGTAACTGCATCAATGATGTGCTTGCTGAGAATACTGCCGATCAGACTGACTACTGTACCCAGCACTCCAATGAATATGTACAAAAGCACTTCCTTTTTGTAGTGCAGACTGTATCTGCTGAGCCAGGCAAGCTCCTGCAGCATTTCCCGCAGAGAGCGAGATCGGAAGAATTGTAGTAACCTTTCCATTTTTCATTCCTCGATAGTTGCATATTCTACCTTTAATTATACGAGAATTGGCAGCAACTGTAAAGAGAAAGTTTTGATAAAACAATTCTTCGAATACAAATCAAAACTTTTGTGGTCAGTGGGCAAGCGGCGCGCCAGTTTCTGTGAAACCTATTGCACGACACAAAAAATCATCCCAGCTAAGCCTTAGGCGGCTGAACCGGGATGGTTGAATCATACAGCTACACTGGGTCATGCAGTTGTTTCGGGTGGTTGTTGCCCTAACAACATTATTATGCGCAATACACCGCAATTGCTTCACAGATAAACGTAGCAGTGCCGTCAGCATGTTTATCAATATTATCCCTAAAGCGCTCGTCCGCTACATACATCTGACCGAGACCTGCCAAAATTTCATTCGTGCAGACATAGTAATTCTCGGTGATATGGTTCTGCAGCATTTTTACAAGGTTTTGTGCTTCGGTGGAATCAGGACTTTCGTTCTTTCTCATACAGAGCGCAAACTCTGCCATAATATGGTCCATTCCCTCGGCAAGGGCATTCCATTTCTGCTTGGAGTAGTTCTTAGTCCGTTCTGCATGTTCCTTGTATGCATCCGTTTTGCCCCATTTTTCTTTGGCTTCTGCCTTATACTTTTCAAACTCGCTGTTGTCAAATGCTTTCATAACATTTTCTCCTTTCACGGCACCGTCAATAGCAGAAATCAACCGCTCTAACCGCTCTTTTTTAAGTATGAGGAGCTGTTTTTGCTCGGTTAGCGCCTTGCTTTTGTCATAATTCGGGGATGACAAAATCTCATCAATGCTTTTTAAGGAAAAATCCAGTTCACGGTAAAAGAGAATCTCTTGCATACGAAGAAAAGATTTTTCATCGTAAAAACGATAGCCGGTAGCCCTATCAACAAAGGCAGGCCGCAACAATCCTATTTCATCGTAATAATGTAGTGTGCGCACACTTACTCCCGTAAAATCAGCAAATTCTTTAATCTGCATTTTCAATTTTATCACCTCACAAGGAGATCATACACTATAACGGAACGTGAGAGTCAATACCTTTTTAAAAGAAATGGATTACCGTCCGCCAAATTCAAGTTTGTCTAACTGTATTATAAAATAAATTTATTGCGATTTCTACTGTTATTTCATAATGCTTATCAAATCCTTATCATCGCTGATAAGAATACTACAAAGCAAAGAGAAAAAGTGGGCTGAAATCACACGATTTCATCCCACTGAGAGTTAATATGCAATTATTCCCACTCTTTTTCGGGAATCTTCTTTTGCTTATTTATGTCCTATATTATATTCCAAAAGGCAATTTCAGCTCCGATTTTCCACCCATTATTT
>JAZKXS010000017.1:0-3778 GCA_045611745.1 Faecousia sp. | reverse complement strand
GTTTCCCGTTCTTGTCCGCCGCCGCAGGCGGTGAGCAGGCACAGCATAAGTATAATGATCAATAGCTTTTTCAAATTATGCACCCTCCCGGAAAGGTTTTTTATGGAACTGTTTGCCATCTATCTGTTTTTAATAAATGCGCTGGGATTTTTAATTATGTCCATAGATAAACACCGGGCAAGAAAAAATCTTTGGCGCATCCCAGAACGGACACTTTTAACCGTTGCTTTCCTTGGCGGCAGCTTAGGCGTGCTTTTGGGTATGCGTCTGATAAGGCACAAAACACGAAAAATCTTGTTTTCTGTCGGTGTCCCTGTTATTTTTGTTTTTCAGGTTCTTTCGCTGATTTTGTGCATTATTTTGCGAAATAATGTTTGACAATTTACTGGAAATGTGCTCTAATATATGATAGATATTATGTTATTGGAGGGTAGAAGCTATGCCTGTTTTGACCGGACTTTTTGATGGTGAAATCGGTGATGTAAACGCTGGCGTTGTTATTTTCTTTATTGGACTTGCCGTTTTTGCTCTGCAGTTTTTCTGCTGCTGGAAATGGGATAATCTGTTTGTCCGTCTGTTGCCCACAATTGCAGCCTTTGGCCTTACCGCCTATTTCTTTATTATGATGACACAAGTCGCAGAAGGTTGGGACGCTTTGGGTTATCTAATTTTGATGATCTATGCCGCCATTATGCTGGGTGTTACCATTCTGGGCTGGATCGCGTGGGGTATTTTCTGCTTCTGTCACAATAAGGTCAGCCGCAACCCCGAGGGCTACTAAGAAATACATATTACGGCCACCTCTTTCGAGGTGGCCGTTTTTTGTTCATAGGGAATTCCCCTTACATCTGCGCAAGGATCGCTTCAGCGGCACGAATGCCGTCCAACGCAGCAGACATAATGCCACCGGCATAGCCTGCGCCCTCACCTGCAGGATATAAGCCCCGAATACCGGTGCTTTGCTTGTCCTCTCCACGCAGTATACGCACAGGAGAGGAAGAACGGGTCTCCGGACCTGTCAAAATAGCATCGTCACTTGCATAGCCTGCAATCTCTCTATCCAATTTGGGGAGAGCTTCTTTTAATGCATCTGTGATGACCTTAGGCAGAAAACTATGCAAATCGCAGAAATGGACACCAGGTCGATAAGTCGGTGTCACCTCTCCCCCATCTACGGTGGGAACACCCTTTTGGAAATCCCCAACCCGTTGGGCAGGCGCCTGGTAAGAACCAGTCAAATTGTATGCCGCCTGTTCGATCTGACGCTGCCAGTACATACCGCCCAAAGGTCCATCATAAGGAAAATCCTCCGGAGATACGGTAACAAGCAGCGCCGCATTGGCATTTTCTCCCTCCCGGGCGCTGTTGCTCATACCGTTTGTAACGATACCGCCTTCTTCGCTGGCTGCAGCAACCACATAGCCGCCCGGACACATACAAAATGTGTATACTGTACGGTCTGCCAGATGGGTTGCAAGCTTATAAGTTGCAGGGGGCAGCACCGGGTTCAAACAACCGTATTGAGAAATATCAATTTTCTCCTGCTTGTGTTCAATTCGAACACCCATAGAAAAGGGTTTTGCCTCCATCGGGATATTGCGGCTCGCCAATTTTTCAAAAGTATCTCTTGCGCTGTGGCCAATGGCAAGAACTGCCTGATGGCAAGGAATCATCTCATTCCCATTTATTTCCAACGCAGAAAGCTGACCATTCTCCTGCAAAAAGTCAGTGACTTGGGCGCAAAAGCGAACTTCACCGCCTAAGCTCTCGATTCGTTTGCGGATATTTTGCACCACATCAATAAGCACATCCGTGCCCACGTGGGGTTTGGCATCAAACAGGATATCCTCGCCTGCCCCAGCTTTTACCATTTGTTCCAAAACCCAGCCGATCCGGGGATTGTTTACGCCGGTATTAAGCTTGCCGTCAGAAAACGTGCCGGCGCCACCTTCGCCAAACTGGACATTGCTTCGGGTGTCCAAAACTCCGGTTTCAAAGAAGGCATCCACCTTTTTCTTTCGGGTCAGGGCATCCTCACCACGCTCCAAAACGATGGGTCTTTGGCCTGCCAATGCCAACAGCAAGGCAGCAAACATACCTGCCGGGCCAAAGCCAATCACCACCGGACGTTTTGGCAGCGCTCCTGTAAATTTAGGCGGCTTGTAACGCTCTGTGACAGCAACCGAGGCTCGTTTGCATCGGCTGTCCTTTAATATTTTCTTTTCATTTCCCTCCACCGTCACATCCACGGTGTAGACCACCTTTACGTCCGGCTTTTTTCGGGCGTCAATGCTTCGGCGGACAATAGACAGTTTTTTGATCTTTGAAGGAGAAATGCGAAGCAGCTGGGCCGCTTCATAGGGGAGCTGGGCAACGCTATGCTCCGGCGGAAGGGCAATTTCACGCAGTCGAATCATAGTTTACCTGCACTTTCTCCTGCCAAGCGACCGGAGCTCCACGCCCACTGCAGGTTATAGCCGCCGCAAGGTCCGTCAATATCCAAAACCTCACCACAAGCATAAAGGCCTGGAACAAAACGGCTTTCCATCGTTTTGGGGTCAAAGTCCTTTGTGTAAACGCCACCGGCAGTTACTTGGGCACTGTCCATACCTTGCGTTCCGGTGAGTAAAAGGGTAAAACACTTTGTCAAGCGGCATAAATTTTCCAGCTCGGTGTCAGAAACACAGGCAATGGGGCAAAGACCAATACTGGCTTCCTTTGTGATGACACGACCTAAGCGGTTGTGGAGGATACCGGTAAGCAAGTCGTCGGTAGTCATTTGACTTCTGCGGCGGGCGCTGAGCATTGTCAGAAGGTCGTATTGGGACATATCCGGAAGCAGATCCAGGACACATTTCCACTCCCCTCGCCCCTCGCACACATCTCGGGAAATTTCAAAAATGACAGGCCCGGAAAGACCGGTTTCGGTAAATTGAATTTCGCCGTTGCCGGTGGCAAAAAGCGTATCATTTCGGTAGATCTTTGCGTTACAATTTGCCCGGACTCCTTTCAGAGATGCAAGGCCGGGATAATTGCTGGTAAGCTGCACCAACGCAGGACGCAGCCGTGTGGATTTATGTCCAAAGCTGCCCAGCAGGCGGTAACCGGACATTGTGCCCCCCAGTTTTGTGCCTGCGGTGCCACCGCAGGCAACAATCAATTTTTGACAAAAATGGCTTTCCTCTGCTGTTTGCAAACAGAAGCCATTTGCATCTTTTGTTACCTTTTCAATCTCGCAGCCGGTATGGATCGTCACGTTAGGTCTTATAAGCGCCAACCGCAGCACATCCAGCACGGAATTTGCCTGATCGGAATAGGGATAGACTTTGCCGCTATGTTCTGTCACGGTGTAAAGGCCCAAAGAGCGAAACCACCCCATCGTTTCCTCTGACGAAAATTTTTCCAAAGCAAAATCTGCGAAAGTCGGATCCTCTCCGTTATAAGGACGGTTTTGGATATTGGTCAAGTTGCAGCGTCCGTTTCCTGTGGCAGATAGTTTTTTTCCAAAACGGGCTTGGCGCTCAAAAATATGAACTGTAACATCTGGATTTTCAGAAGCCGCCAATGCCGCCGCCATACCGGAAGCACCGCCACCAATAATACCAATTACCATACATTCACCTACTTTCATAACAGCTCCCTTGTGTAAGGGATATTTGCTCTGCTAAATTATGTTACTTTCCCTTAATCACGTCAATCAGGAATTTGGCAATATCTGTATTGTCCACCGTTTTGCCGTTAAAATACTCCGTACCCTTACCGACACCAAACACCCGAA
>JAZKXS010000016.1:0-3582 GCA_045611745.1 Faecousia sp. | reverse complement strand
ACCAGCTTCTCTGCGTCTTCCTTGGAGATAGCTTCCTTCAGGGTCTTGGGGCAGTTGTCAACCAGATCCTTAGCGTCCTTCAGGCCCAGGCCGGTAGCAGCACGGACAACCTTGATGACGTTCAGCTTGGAAGCGCCAGCGTCCTTCAGGATAACATCGAACTCGGTCTTCTCCTCAACCTCAGCAGCAGCGGCAGCAGCGGGAGCAGCGACAGCAGCAGCAGCGGCGGAAACGCCGAAAACTTCCTCGAGAGTGTGAACCAGCTCAGCCAGCTCCAGAACGGTCAGAGTCTTTACCTCTTCAACCAGGGCAGTAATCTTTTCACTTGCCATTGTAAATTTCCTCCTAAAATTATGTTTGTAGTAAAATTTGTGTTGTGTTTACGAACTTAAGCTTCTGCAGCTTCTGCAGGAGCGCCGCCATCCTTCTGAATACGGATCTGATCCAGTACAAAAGCGAGGCTGGAGATAGGTGCCAGGAAGGTACCCAGAACCTGAGCCACGAGGGCATTCTTGCTGGGCAGTTCACCGAAGCCATTGAGCTGATCAGCAGACAGGACAGAGCCTTCTACGATGCCGCCCTTAATGGTCAGGGGGAGCTTGTTCTTCTTAGCGAACTCGCATACGATACGAGCAGGGGCAATAGGATCACCTGTGGTGATTGCCATAGAAGTAGTGCCATTGAGAACCTTGCTGAAATCGTAACCAAGCTCCTTGGTTGCGAAATTGGTCAGAGTGTTCTTAACAACGGTGTATTCTACGCCAGCTTCACGGAACTGCTTACGCAGGTTGGTGTCCTGAGCAACGGTAATACCCTTGTAGTCAACAAAAACAACGGAAGTAGATTCCTTGATCTTGCCGGTCAGAGCTTCAACCACTGCCTTCTTGTTTTCAAGAACTTTTGCGTTGGGCATTGAGATTTCACCTCCGAAAGAAAAAATGTCCTTCTGCCAAAAAGACAGAAGGACACGGAAATTACATAATGAATTCACGCAACCTCGGCAGGACTTACGGCTGCTGGCCACCTGCTGTCTTTGGCAACAGATGGATTATAGCAGGTAAACCCCACTTTGTCAACTACTTTTTCCTAAATAATCGAATTTTTTTAGGAAAAAACCCTCCGAAAACGGAGGGTTTTTGAAGCATTAGATATACTTGCTGGTTGCAACCTTAACGCCGGGGCCCATAGTGGAAGCGACGACGCAGGAGCGGATATACTGACCCTTAGCTGCAGCGGGCTTAGCCTTAACAACAGCGTTCATCAGAGTATCCATATTCTCGGTCAGCTTTTCAGCGCCGAAGGAAACCTTGCCGATGGGGCAGTGGATGATGTTGGTCTTGTCCAAACGGTACTCAACCTTACCAGCCTTGATTTCCTGAACAGCAGCGGTGACGTTGGGGGTAACAGTGCCAGCCTTGGGGGAGGGCATCAGACCCTTGGGGCCCAAAACCTTACCCAGACGACCGACAACACCCATCATGTCGGGGGTAGCAACAACAACGTCGAACTCAAACCAGTTCTCCTTGGTGATCTTCTCAACCAGATCCAAACCACCGGCGTAATCAGCGCCTGCAGCCAGAGCCTCGTCCAGCTTTGCGTCCTTAGCGAAAACCAGAACGCGAGCGGTCTTGCCGGTACCGTTGGGCAGAACAACTGCGCCACGAACCTGCTGGTCAGCGTGACGGGAGTCAACGCCTAACTTGATATGCAGCTCGACGGTCTCGTCGAACTTTGCGGAAGCACCCTTCACAACCAGATCCAGGGCCTCGGTGGGGTCATATTGAACTGCGCGGTCGATCAACTTTGCGCTTTCCTGATACTTTTTGCCTCTAAACACTTAAATTATCCTCCTTATAGTGGTGATGCGGAATAATCCTCCCACATTTCCGGGGCAGCTCCCCGGACAGCAAATTATCAATTAGTCAACAACGGTAATGCCCATGGAACGGCAGGTGCCAGCGACCTGGCTCTCAGCGGCTTCCAGGGGGTTAACGTTCAGGTCGGGCATCTTAGTCTTAGCAATCTCAGTAACCTGAGCCTTGGTGATGGTGCCAACCTTCTGCTTGTTGGGGACGCCACTGCCCTTGTCCAGGCCGATAGCCTTGAGAACCAGCAGGGGAGTGGGGGGAGTCTTGGTGATGAAGGTAAAGCTGCGGTCAGCGTAGACAGTAATGACTACGGGGATCTTGTAGCCCTCCATCGCCTGGGTACGAGCGTTGAATTCCTTGATAAATGCTGCGATGTTAACACCGTGCTGACCCAGAGCAGGACCAACAGGGGGCGAAGCAGTTGCCTTTGCGGCGTTGATCTGAAGTTTGATAATACCAGTAACTTTCTGTGCCATTTTAAGCACCTCCTGAATAAAATGTGGTAATGTGCGTTATACGCACGTTTTTCGGGGTTTTTGCCCCTCCCACGTTCCGGTCGCTATACGACCCGATGCGTTATTGGGATACGACCTCAACCTGATCGAGTTCAAACTCGACGGAGGTCTCACGGCCAAACATAGAAACGACTACGCTGACCAAATTGTTGTCCACCTCAATGGCATCCACTGTGCCGGTAAACGAGGTAAGAGGACCGTCGAGAATACGAACCGTATCGCCAACTGCGTAGTTGACAACGATTTCTCTTTTTTCGACGCCCATTGCGTAAACCTCATCTTCGGACAGAGGGAGGGGACTGTTTCCGGATGCACCTACGAAACCGGCCACACCGCGAATGTTGCGGATCACGTGCCAGGTATCGTCACTGTAAACCATTTTTACGAAAATGTAACCAGGATAAAGCTTACGGTCGTAAGTTTTGCTTACGCCTGCCTCGGTGATCTCGGTAACGGTTTCCATAGGAATGGAGATCGCTACAATGACATCCTGAAGCTGCCGGTTCTGGACAGTCTTTTCAATGGTAACTTTGACGGTGTTTTCGTAACCGGAATAGGTTTGGACGACATACCATCTTGCAGTTTCAGCCATAGCTTACTCCTTATCAATGGAAGGCGTTGATTAATGCATCAATGCCAACCTGGGCAACAAAGTCAAACAGCCAGATAAAAGCGCCGACGATAAGAACGCATACGACGACAATACCGGTGTTCTTAATGACCTGCTGCGGAGTGGGCCAAACGACCTTCTTCAGCTCGCTGCGAAGCTCGCGGAGATAACGGGCGATGGCACCGAAGAACCTTTTGAAAATATTCTGCTTTTTCACTTCTGCCATTTTGGTTTCTCCTTACTTAGTCTCGTTATGAATGGTATGCTTCTTGCAGAATCTGCAATACTTCTTCATCTCAAGACGGTCGGGGTCGTTCTTCTTGTTCTTCATAGTGTTGTAGTTTCTCTGCTTGCACTCAGAGCATCTCAAAGTGACTTTAACGCGCATAACGGCACCTCCTTAAAATTGCCTCCCTGTATCACTCCGGCTATCAAAAATTTAGTGTGCGGTCAACTACAAATAACCGCCCGAAGCTGAAAATGGGCGCACAAAAAAAGCCCTTTTTCACAGGTAGAGTCATTCTATCACACGGGGGGTAATAAAGTCAACAACTTTTTTCTTTATTTTTTGTAAAATATGGGTTATAAT
>JAZKXS010000015.1:0-29197 GCA_045611745.1 Faecousia sp. | reverse complement strand
AGACGTCTTCACCATCTCCGGCCGTGGTACCGTTGCTACCGGTCGTGTTGAGCGTGGCGTCATCAACAAGAACGGCAAGGTTCAGATCGTTGGTCTGCGTGGAGTGAACAAGGAAACCGTCTGCACCGACATCGAAATGTTCCACAAGCTGCTGGACTACGCAGAAGCTGGCGACAACATCGGTGCTCTGCTGCGTGGCGTTGACAAGAAGGAAATCGAGCGCGGCCAGGTTCTGTGCAAGCCCGGTTCCATCAAGCCCCTGACCAAGTTCGCAGGCCAGGTTTACGTCCTGTCCAAGGAAGAAGGCGGCCGTCATACTCCTTTCTTCAACAACTACCGTCCTCAGTTCTACTTCCGTACCACTGACGTTACCGGCATCATCAACCTGCCCGAGGGCGTTGAGATGTGCATGCCCGGCGATAACGTTGTTATGAACGTTGAGCTGATCACCCCCATCGCTATCGAGAAGGGTCTGCGTTTCGCTATCCGCGAAGGCGGCCGTACCGTTGGTTCCGGTGTTGTTACCGAGATCTTCGAGTAATTCATAATAGCATAATAAAGCCCCCAACCCTCGGGTTGGGGGCTTCTTTGTTATATGCTATTGACTTTCCTGTATAGTAGGACTATAATGAATTTGTTCATAAATTATAAACAATTGGAGGAACATAGAGAAATGGAAAAGTTTTGCACATCCTGCGGCACTGCCTATGAAGAAGGCGCTCGCTTCTGTGGAAATTGCGGCGCTGCCCTTACTGAGGACGCAGCAGCACCGGCAAACATTGCCGATACTATAAAGAAGCTGTCTAAATTTATTCTCATTGGCTTTGCTGTAATCGCCCTTGTACTGGCTGTTTTGAATTTTGGTGGTTTCTATGATGTAAAGGCCATAATCTCTTATCAAGGTCAGTCTATGTCTGAGAGTGGCCCGGTTACGAACCTTTATGATGTAGAATTTTTTGTAGTTGTTGCTATCGGTAACTATGCCAATGCAGTTTTGATGGTGCTTACTGCTGTTGTTGCTATTCTTGGTATTTTGAAGGCGTTTCATGTTACTTCTATTGCGGACAAGCTGTTTAAGAGCAAGAAGGAATGTAAAGAACTGTGCCTGACCGGCCTTTTGGGTACGATTGCCCTTGGTGTTCAGATTTTCTTCTATATTCTGACTGCTTTAAACGATACTGGTTCTGAGCTTACTTATTTTATTTGCCCTCCTTGGTTTGCTTGGGTGGCACTTGTGCCGTTCGCAGCTGTTATTGTTGTGGATAAGGTTCTCATTAACAAGAAGAAGTAAATACATAATATATGCCCCGGAACGAAATGTTCCGGGGCATATTTATTTTTCAGGAAATTTATATTTTGCTGTTGGCAAATAGGTAGAAAAATGCTATAGTATATTTAAGAAATTGGATGGTGATTAATTGTGAAAGAGCTTTGGTTTAAAATTAAGGAAGCACTTGTTTCTGCTCTGCCAATAACAGCAATTGTATATATATTATCCTTGACACCGCTGTTTGAATTTACGGCGGCCGAGCTAATAACATTTTCAATCGGCGCAGTATTGTTGATTCTTGGCATCGGACTATTTAATTTGGGCGCAGATATTGCAATGACTCCGATTGGCACCCATGTTGGTTCCGGACTTGCCAAGCAGCGCAAGTTGGGATTGCTTCTTGCGGTTTGTTTTGTGCTGGGTATGCTTATTACCATTGCAGAACCGGATTTACAGGTTCTTGCAAAGCAGGTGAGTGCCGTTATGAACGGAACGGTGCTTGTTTATGCAGTTGGTGTGGGCGTTGGCGCATTTTTGCTTGTGGCAATTTTGAAAATCGTCTTTAAGAAGTCCCTTTCCCACATTCTTATGCTGTTTTATATGCTGATGTTTGCCTTAGCGCTGATTATGGCGGTTAATGATAAACTGGATTTATTGCCGATGGCATTTGATTCCGGCGGTGTTACCACCGGTCCGATTACGGTGCCGTTTATTATGGCGTTGGGTGTTGGTATATCCGGTGTTCTTGGCGACCGCAGAAGCAAGGAGAACAGTTTTGGCCTTGTGGCGCTTTGCAGCGTCGGTCCTATTCTTGCTGTGTTGGTGCTTGGCATTACCGCAAAAGGTAACCTTAGCTATCAAGTACCGGACTATGCAGTTAGTGCAGATATTGTTGGAGCGTTCTCCCACACGCTTGCGCATACGGCCGGTGAGGTTGCAATTGCACTTGGCCTGATTGTTGCATTTTTCCTTGTTTGTCAAATTGCATTCCTTCGGTTGCCCAAACGAAGACTCCTTAAGATTGGCTTGGGCGTTTTATTTACCTACATTGGACTTGTGATCTTTCTGACAGGTGTCAATGTTGGTTTTATGCCCATTGGCTATAAGATCGGCTATTGTCTTGCGCAGAGCAACAAACTCCTTCTTACGATCTTAGGTCTTGTTATGGGTGTGCTTGTGGTTCTTGCTGAGCCTGCCATTCACGTTTTAAACCAGCAGGTTGAGGAGGTTACCGGCGGCTTAGTTACAAAAAAATCTATGATCACCGGCCTTTGCATTGGTGTCGGTGCGTCTATTGCGCTGTCTGTTATCCGTGTTATTTTTGATTTTTCACTGGTATATTACATTATTCCCGGTTATTTTATTTCGTTGGCCTTAAGTTTGTTTGTGCCTCCGGTATATACGGCCATTGCTTTTGACTCTGGCGGTGTTGCCAGTGGCCCGATGACATCTGGCTTCATTCTTCCTTTTATTACAGGTGTTTGCGTATGCCTGCAGGGGGAAGGTGCGGTTCTTAGAGATGCCTTTGGTGTTGTGGCATTGGTTGCTATGACACCGCTGATCACCATTCAGCTCCTTGGCTTCCGTTCGATAATGGATCGCCGCATGAAGGAACATAGGGCGATGAAGAAGATTCTGGATGCTGACGATCAGCAAATCATCAGCTTTATGTAAGGAGGAAAAGTATGTCCAATACCTTTAACGGCTCAGATATCAAAAAACTAAAACTCCTTTTTACTGTGGTTGATCGCAATAAAGGTGAGTTTTATTTGGATATCATTAGCCAATATGAAGTCAATTGCCAGCTTGTTATGCCCGGAATGGGAACGGCCACCTCTGAGCTTGTGGATATGCTTGGCCTGAATAAGCAGAAGGCTGTTATTATCAGCGTTGTACGAGAAGATAAGCTCGAAACGATCATGCATGGCATTGAAGATCGCTTCCGTACAATAAAGAACGGAAAAGGCATTTCCTTTGCCGTACCATTGAGCAGCGTAATTGGTGTGAATTTGTATCAATTTTTGAGTAATAATCGCGTGGGGAGGGAATAGCGGTGAAAACAAATAACCACGAAGTCATTTTTGCTATTGTTAATGCCGGATTTGCTGAAGACGTCATGGAGGTTGCCCGAGAACAGGGCGTAAGGGGTGGTACTATTCTTAACGCCCGTGGTGTTGCACGGGAGGAGGCTGCCCAGTTTTTTGGCATAACCCTCCATTCTGAAAAAGAAATTCTTATGATGGTTGTTGAGAAAGAAATCCGGGATCAGGTTCTCAATGCAATCTACAAGGAAATGGGTATGGCAAAGGCGGCCCAAGGCATTGCTTTTTCTTTGCCTGTATCTGATGTTACGGGACTTGTCCAGCAGGAAGAAAAGAAGGTATAATAAAAAAGCACCGCTTCAAGCGGTGCTTTTTATGCAACACAAGTCTATAAGCCGGGTTCTGTTTTGACAGCCATCTATCTAGTCCCGCAATTGCTCACGGGATCAAGCCACCTCTTGGGACGGCCGGGCAAGCCTATTGTCCCATACACGGTGTTGCTCCGGATAGAGTTTACATCGTAAAACCCATATCTCTATGGGCCGGGTGGGCTCTTACCCCACCTTTTCACCCTTACTTCGTCAATTCGCGCATATAAATCGTTCGCTTTATCGCAAGCAAAAAAGCTCACACTATATGCGGAATTTCCTCTCCCCATTGAACCCGCTTGCGCTGGGCTTCAACGGGGACCCCATTAGGGGAAAGCGGTATATCTCTGTTGCACTTGTCCTGGGGTCACCCCCGGCGGGCGTTACCCGTTATCCTTGCCCTGTGGAGCCCGGACTTTCCTCACCTGGAGACTTTCGCCTTCCAGCCGCGACTGTCCAACCTGGTTGCTTTGCTATTTTACAGCAATGTGATTATAATGTCAAACTTTTCTTGCAAAATCAAACAATTAAGGCTATACTATAATAAAAACACACTTTGGAGGGCCATATGTCCAACAAATTTGAAAATTATTTTTCTTCCCTTGCAGGGAAACGAATAGCGGTTATCGGTTTGGGCGTCAGCAACCGACCTCTTGTGCGACTGTTGCTGGCGAGCGGTTGCGACGTTACCGGTTGCGACCGCACACCTCGGGAAAAGCTGGATGATGAGGTTTTGGAGCTTGAAAAGCTGGGCTGTATGTTGAAAACCGGTGATGATTACCTTGAGGACATACAGGCAGATCTGGTGTTCCGCACACCGGGTATGCACCCGAACAATCCTGCGCTGGTTGCTTTGCGTGAAATGGGCGTGAAGATCGTCAGCGAAATGGATGTTTTCTTTGAACTTTGCCCTTGCAAAATAATTGCTGTTACCGGTTCTGACGGAAAGACAACTACCACAACGCTTATTTCTGAGCTGTTGAAGGCTGCCGGAAAGAAGGTGTGGCTTGGTGGCAATATTGGTACGCCTCTGCTGCCCGTTTGCGGACAGATGGAGGAGGGGGACTTCGCTGTTGTGGAGCTTAGTTCCTTCCAGTTAATGGATATGACCCATAGTCCTGAGGTGGCTGTCATTACAAATATTGCGCCAAACCATTTGGACGTGCACAAGGATATGGAAGAATATGTAGAGGCGAAGAAGGCAATTTACCGTTTCCAAAAGGAAACAGACCGCTTGGTTATAAATGCAGATAATGCAATTACAGCATCCCTTCGCACTTGCGGCACGACCAGAATTTTCTCTCGCCTTGGCAAGGGGGATATCTGCCTTGTGGACGGCGTGATTACCAGATGTGGAACGCCTGTGCTGCCTATAAACGATATTCTTATCCCCGGTGTTCATAATATAGAAAACTACATGGCGGCAATCCTGGCAGTTGAGGGACTTGTGGACGATGAAATTGTCCGACAGGTTGCATCCACCTTTGGCGGTGTAGAACATCGAATTGAGCTGGTACGTGTTAAGGACGGTGTGCGTTATTACAACGATTCCATAGCATCTTCTCCCAGTCGTACCATTGCCGGATTGCGCAGCTTCCCGGAAAAGGTTATTTTGATTGCCGGTGGCTACGATAAGAAGATCCCGTACGATGTTTTAGGGCCTGAAATCTGCCGGCACGTTAAGAAACTGTTTTTAGGTGGCGCAACAGGTCCGCTGATTCAGGCGGCAGTTGAGGCTTGCCCTGGAGAAAAGCCGGAAATTGTGGACTGTGGAAATTTTGAAACTGCTGTTCGTGCGGCTGCCGCCTCTGCGGTAGAGGGCGACGTTGTGCTGATGAGCCCTGCTTCTGCGGCCTTTGACCAGTTTAAGAATTTTGCTGTTCGCGGTGCGTTCTTTAAGAAGATCATTAAGGAGCTATGATATGGGAATATCCCGATTTACACGACTTTTCCGCAAATGCTTGCCGTTGGATCATTGCGGCGCAGTAATTGTTGCGGCTGGCAGTGCCACCCGGATGCAGGGCATTGATAAGGCTATGGCGTTTCTTGGTGGTGAGCCGGTGATTGTACGCACCATTCGTGCATTTGAGGAATGTGATGCGATTAAGGAAATTGTGGTGGTAACACGCAACGATCTGCTGATGACGGTATCCGATTTGTGCCATAAGTTCACAAAGGTTACTGCGGTAGTCGTCGGCGGCGACAATCGTGTGGCCTCGGTGCAAAATGGCTTAAATGCGCTGTCTGCAAAGACTCGACTTGTGGCCGTCCACGATGGCGCCAGACCCCTCATTTCCTTTTCTGTTATTGATAGAACTGTACGGGCGGCACACACTTACGGCGCCGCTGCGCCGGGTGTGCCGGTTAAAGATACGATTAAAACTGTTAATGGCGGTGTCGTTACCTCCACACCGGATAGAAAGAGCCTTCAAGCTGTACAGACACCCCAGGTCTTTGATTTCGATGTACTCCGTGGTGCACTGAAAAAGTCCGTAGAGAAGGGCTGGGGTATTACAGATGACTGCTCGGCTGTTGAAAAGCTGGGCGTGCGTGTCCGTATGGTGGAGGGTGATGAACGAAATATCAAAATCACAACGCCTATGGATCTTAAAATTGCCCAAATGCTGTTGGAGGAGATGCAATGAGAATCGGACATGGCTATGATGTACACCGCCTGACAAGTGGACGAGATCTGATACTTGGCGGCGTAAAAATTGAATATCCTCTTGGCCTTTTAGGTCATTCCGATGCAGACGTGCTGCTTCATGCGGTAATGGACGCTTTGCTTGGCGCAGCTGCTCTTCGGGACATTGGTTTTCATTTTCCGGACACAGACCCCACATACAAAGGTGCAGACTCCCGGGCTCTGCTCCGGGAAGTGAGCAGGAAGATCGCAGATGCCGGATACCGTGTTGGGAATATCGATGTGACTATGATTGCTCAGCGACCGAAATTAAAGGAATATATCCCCCAAATGATTGAAAATATTGCATCTGATCTTTCTGTTTCTCTTTCTCAAATCAACGTAAAAGCAACCACAGAGGAGAAGATGGGTTTTACCGGCGATGGCTCAGGAATGGCCTGCCACTGCGTTTGTATTTTGGAAGAAATTGTATAACCGTGTAACCCTCCTGTGCATAGAATGCACGGGAGGGTTTCTTATGGAATACTGTTTTATAACCTTACGATCGTTAACAACTGCCCAAAGAGCAGAGGGGATATTGCAAAAGCGAGGGATCCGCTGCGTACTGCAACGTGCGCCACGTTGGATGGAGGAGCAGGGCTGTGGCAACGGTCTGCGTGTGGATTGTGATGATATTTCTGAGGCATTGGCGCTGCTTCGCAGTAACAGAATTCCTTATAAACGGGCTTATCTAAGACGTGACGACGGGAGTATGGAGGAGATGGAACTGTGATCTATTTGGATAGCGGTGCCACATCTCTATATAAGCCTGACTGCGTTGCACGTGCAATGATCCGCGCTATGCGCACCTGCGCAAATCCCGGCCGCGGCGGCTATGCCGCTGCGGATCGGGCGGCATGGGAAGTCTATAATTGCAGGTGTATAGCGGCAAAAATGTTTGATTGTCAGAGTGAGCAGGTGGTCTTTACAAAAAACTGCACTGAGGGCTTGAATATTGCCATTAACACCCTTGTCAAGCCTGGAAGCAAAGTGGTGATTTCTGGGTTTGAACACAATGCGGTAACAAGACCGTTATATGCACGAAATGCAAAAATATCCATTGCTGGTAGACGGCTTTTTGATCCGGAGGATACGGTCGAAGAATTTGAGAGAGTGTTAAAAAATGGCGTAGATACAGCGATATTTACCCATTGTTCAAATGTGTTTGGCTATGTTCTCCCTGTGGAGCAGATTGCAAAATTATGCAGAAAATACGGTGTGCCATTCATTATGGATGCTGCCCAATCTGCAGGCATATTGCCAATATCTTTGAAGGAACTGGGGGCAGATTTTATTGCAATGCCCGGTCATAAAGGGCTGCTCGGCCCACAAGGGAGCGGAATTTTGCTTTGTAATCGCACACCGGATGCACTTATTCAAGGTGGCACCGGCAGCCTTTCGGCGCTTCAGGAAATGCCGGATTTTCTCCCGGATAGGTCAGAGGCCGGGACGTTAAATGTTCCCGGGATTGCCGGCCTTGGCGCTGCAATGGAGTATATTATGCACCGTGGTTTGAATATAATTCGAATGGAAGAGACACAATCTGCGAAAATTTGCGGAGAATTTTTGCAAAGGAATGGGCTTCGGGTTTTTATGGGCGATGACCAAATCGGTACGGTTTCTTTTGTACCAAGAATAGATTGCGAGGATGCTTCCCAGCTTTTGGCAAGAAATGGTATTGCAGTTCGTGGAGGCCTTCATTGCGCCCCGTTAGCCCATGAAAGTGCGGGGACATTGTCTACCGGAACAGTACGCCTTAGCTTTGGAGCAGAGAGGGCAAAAAGTGATGCTCGATTGGCGAAAAATATTCTTAAAAATGTGGTCAATAAGCTGTAAAAAGTGCGATTTGCTCTTGCTATTATCCATTGGATTCGTTATAATGAATTAGATAATAGGCTTGTTATATGCATTTTTCAAAATGCGTGGAGAATAGAACAGAAAAGGGGTACAAAAGTATGAGTGTAATACAAATGATCATACAACAATTTTCTAAGATGCAATGGACGGATTATCTTGATATCATTGTTGTTGCATACTTGATTTATGCCCTTTTTACGCTATTAAGATCCAGTGGCTCTTTGCGGATCGTCGGTGTGATTGCCGGACTTTTTGTGATCACATGGGTAACAGAGTTTCTGAATATGCATGCGCTGAACTTCATCCTTACCCAATTTCTTGCCATAGGACTCATTGCGGTGGTTGTTATATTCCAGCCGGAGATTCGGCGTATGTTTGACCATTTGGGCAATGTCCGTCTGAAACGTTTTTTGGTGAATGAAAAACCGGAGATGGAGATGTTCTCTGTAATTTCTCAAACGGTACTGGCTTGCGAGACCTTGAGCCGTGAACGGATTGGTGCGCTGATCGTTTTTGAGAGAGACAGCCAGTTGGATGAGTATTTTAAGACCGGCACTGTAATTGATGGCAGGCTCTCTGACCCCATGATCCGCAATATATTTTTCCCAAAGGCGGCTTTGCACGATGGTGCGATCATTGTTCGCAACGGCAGAATCGCTGCAGCGTCTTGCGTTTTGCCCTTGTCAAATAGTTCGCGGATAAGTGCAGATCTTGGTACGCGTCACAGAGCCGGTGTTGGCCTTAGCGAGATCACGGACGCTGTTGTGGTGATCGTATCTGAAGAAACCGGTGCAATTTCCGTTGCTGTGGGCGGCGTGCTCAAGCGTTATCTTGCACCCCAGACTTTAGGGAAACTTTTGCGGAACGAACTTTGCAAGACCGAGGCCAGGGAAGATGAAAACCTGGTACTAAAGTTGCGGCAGAAACTTCAGAAAAAGGAAAAGGAGGGCAGACACAATGAAAAGTAAAATTTTGTCCTTGTGTCTGTCTGTTGTGATGGCTGTCGGCATTTGGCTGTATGTTATCACCGTTGTCAGTCCCGAGTCCCAGGATATGTTTCGGGATATTCCGGTGCAGCTGCAAGGTGTAGCGCTTTTGGAGGAACGTGGCTTTGTCATTACCAATATTGACAATGGTGCCGTTTCTCTCCAGCTTTCCGGAAAGCGTACCGATTTAATCCAACTCAATAGTAATAACATCCGTGTATATGCAGATGTTTCCAATATCTATGAGCCCGGTGTTCATGATATTGCCTATTCCGTTGCTTTTCCCGGTTCCATCTCCAGTACTGCTATCGAAATTCAGAGCCGTTCGCCGGATACCATTCGCATTACAGTGGAGAAGAAGGTAAGCAAGAAGGTAGATGTGGAAGTGGTTTACAAGGGTGCCGTGCCTGAGGGATACCTGACAGATGAGGCAAACATCCAATTGAGCACCAAGGCCATTACCGTATCCGGCCCTCGTTCCGTTATAGATTCTGTTGCCGGTGCGAAAGTTGTTTTGGATCTTACAGGCCGCACAGAAACGATTTCCGGACCATATCCTTTTGCTTTGGTGGATGCTGATGGCAACACAGTTGAGAGCGATGTGGTCACAGCCGATGTTTCCTCCATTCATGTGAATTTGCAGATTCGAATGATCAAGGAAGTACCCTTGACTTTTGATGTTGTATACGGTGGTGGCGCAACGAAGGAAAATACCACGGTTGTTGCCAATCTGACATCGATTCAGATATCCGGCCACAAAAATGTATTGGACGAAATTACCAACATCCATATTGGTACGATCGATTTGGCGCATATCATTCAAAGTGATGTGATTACGCTGCCAATCGAGATCCCCTCCGGTGCGAAAAATGAAACCGGAACACAGGAAGTTTCTGTTTCCGTTACATTTACCGGGCTTGAAACAAGGACAATCTCTACAAGCAATATTGTGGCAGTCAATGTCCCTGATGGTATGGTAGCCGTTTTTGTAGATAAAATGCTATCTGTTACCATTCGTGGTACAAGCGCTGAATTAAGTGAAATTGACAAGAACGATATAACCATTGTCGTAGATTTTGGTTCAACCCGTGAAGGAATATCTACAATGCCCGCAAAGGTAATTATTGCCGGTGGCAATGGATCAAATGTTGGTGCAATTGGAAATTACACACTGATCGCGAATATGCAGCGCAGTGAATAAGGAGGAAATACCTTGATAAGGAGTATGACCGGCTATGGCCGGGCTGTTGAAACTATAAACGGTCGTGAGTTCACTGTAGAGATATCTTCTGTGAACAATCGTTATCTGGATTGCTCTGTAAGACTTCCCAGAATGTTTTCCTTCGCGGAGGACACCGTTAAGCAGATTGTAAAGCAATATGTTTCCAGAGGCAAGGTGGAGGTACACATCTCGGTTCGCAGTGAGACGGCTGAAGATACAAAGCTGACCCTAAATGGACCTGTGGTAGAGGGTTATCTGAGTGCTATGCGACAGATGGTTGATACGTACGGTGTCAAGGACGATATTTCTGTCTCAACCATCTCCCGGCTTCCTGAGGTATTCATTATGGAGAAAGCGAAGGCCGATGAGGAGGCACTTCAAAATGACCTGATGAATGTTTTGCAACTGGCCTTGGAAAATTACAACACAATGCGTACTACGGAAGGTGCAGCTCTGGATCAAGACCTGCGCAGTCGTGGCAATACGATTCTGGAATTTGTTTCTCAGGTAGAAGCGGGCAATGCCCAAACAGTTGTAGATTACCGCAACCGTTTGGAAGCCAAGCTTCGGGAAGTGCTTGCCAATACCGCAATTGACGAAAGCCGCATATTAACAGAGGCGGCCATCTTTGCGGACAAGGTTGCAGTAGATGAAGAAACCGTGCGTTTGCGCAGCCACTTGCAGCAAATGAATACTATGCTGGATGAAGGTGGAGCAATGGGCCGGAAGCTGGATTTCCTGCTTCAGGAAATGAACAGAGAGACAAATACCATTGGCTCGAAGTGCACCGACGTGGTGTTGGCGCGAATTGTTGTTGATATTAAGGCGGAGCTGGAAAAGATCCGTGAACAGACGCAGAATATTGAATAAGAGGTAATTATGAAGCTGATCAATATTGGTTTTGGCAGTATGGTTTCTGCTGAAAGAGTGCTGGCTGTGCTGGATCCGGATTCTGCGCCTATTAAGCGTATTATTCAGGAGGCAAAGGAACGGGCAATGCTGGTAGATGCCTCTTATGGCCGGAAAACAAAATCTGTTATTGTTATGGACACGGATCACATTATCCTCTCTGCCATAACGCCGGATGCATTGAACGCAAGGCTGTTGGACAAGCCGGAACAGGAGGAGACATAAATGGGCAGACTGTTTATTATTTCGGGTGCATCGGGAGTAGGAAAGAGTACGGTGCTGAAAAAGGTATTTTCAGCCCGAGATGACCTTCGTTTTTCTGTGTCCGCTACCACAAGGCCGCCCAGACCTGGTGAAGTGGATGGTGAGCATTACTATTTCGTAAGCAAAGAAACATTCGAAAAGATGATCTCTGAGGATGCTTTTTTGGAATATAGTGCCCACGCTGCAAACTATTACGGAACGCCTCGCCAACAGCTGGAGGACAAGCTGAAGTATGGCGATGTGGTGCTGGATATCGAACCTAACGGCGCATTCCAGGTACTTAAAAAGAGAGAAGATGCGATTCTTATTTTCATTATGCCGCCTTCTATGGAGGAGCTTTCCAGACGCCTCAATAACCGGGGTGACACATCTGAGGAGCAAATAAAGATTCGCCTTGCTCGGGCAGACTGGGAGATCAGTCAAAGTGCCCTATATCATCACATAGTCATCAATAATCAGGTGGATGCCTGCGCTGAAGAAATTTTGAATATCATTGCCGGAACGGCAAATTAACATTGGAGGAATTATAAATGCTTTACCCACCCGTAGCTCAATTACTGAAGAATATTGAAAGCCGTTACCTTTTGGTTAATGCTGTGGCCCGTCGTGCAAGACAGATTGCCACAGAGGCAGATGAGAGACAGGAGGAGCTTCCTGCAAAGCCGGTTACTATGGCAATTTATGAAGTTGCAGAAGGCAAGCTTACTGCAGAACTGAAGGACGAATATAAATAACATTTATGTAAGGAGAGGGTATTATGATTGCAAAAATTGCTGTTTCAGCGGCCAATTTTGCCATTGATAAGCCCTATTCTTACTTTATTCCCCAAGATATGCACCTTGCGGCCGGTATGCGGGTTATTGTGCCTTTTGGGCGGGGTAATACCCATACTGAGGGTGTGGTGCTTTCTGTGGAGGAAGGTGCGCAGACAGGTCTTAAGACGGTTATTTCCCAGTTAGATGAAAAACCGGTTTTAAGCGATGAGATGCTGCGCCTTGCTGCGTTTGTGCGTCAAAAGTATTTTTGTACATTCTTTGACGCAATTCGCACGATTCTGCCTGCAGGTCTTTGGTATCAAACAAAGGATACCTATACGCTAACCGATGACCGCAGCTGGCAGGAGAGGAAACTCCGTCAGACAGATGGACTAAAATTGCTTTTGCATTTGGACACGCTTGGCGGCAGTGCAGATGGGCGTACATTGCGAGGTGTTATTCCTGAAGAAGACGCCTTCCAGAAGGCGGTTGCCTATCTTTTACGAAATAGGTGGATCACTGTCAGCACGGATTATCTTAATCGAACCAATGAAAAGGTTGAACGCGTTGCTGCTCTTGCTACCTCTGTAGAGGAGGCAATGGAATTTGCCAACACCAGACCCAAATCAGCCTTAATGCAGAAAAATGTATTGGAGCTGATTTGCAGCCTTGGTGAGATTTCTGTAAAGGAGCTTTGTTACTTTACAGGCGCTAAACCTGCCACAGTTAATCGCTTGACGCAGCTTGGTTATATTGCGTTATTGGAACGAAAAGTTTTGCGCTGTAAAGAAATCAAAAAAGCAGAACTGGATGGACCACTTGTCTTAAATGAGGAGCAGAATGCAGCTTACCTTGGACTTGCGCATCAGTTTGAAAAGGAAGATCCGGGCGCAGCGCTGCTTTATGGCGTGACAGGCTCCGGAAAAACATCTGTTTATATCAAATTAATTGAGCACGTCCTTGCCAGTGGTAAGCAGGCAATGCTGCTTGTTCCGGAAATTGCGCTGACGTCTCAACTTTTAGGGCTGCTTGCCGCTTATTTTGGCGATCAGGTTGCAGTACTTCACAGCAGTCTGCCTACCGGAGAACGGTTTGATCAGTGGAATCGTGTGCGTAATGGCCAAGCCAGTGTGGTTGTTGGTACAAGGTCTGCCGTGTTTGCGCCTTGCCCTCGTCTTGGCCTTATTATTTTGGATGAGGAGCAGGAACATTCCTATAAATCCGAAAATGCGCCCAGATACTCTGCAAAAGAGGTTGCACTTTGGCGTGGTGCGCGAAATAAGTCTCTTGTTCTGTTTGGCTCAGCCACCCCGTCCATAGAGACGATGTATTATGCCAAGTCCGGCGCATATGGACTATATACCCTTAAAAAACGATATAACGGTCGGGATCTTCCGCTGGTAGAAATCGTGGATATGCACAGGCAGCTGGAGTTCGGCAACGATACAGCCATTAGTTATCCCTTGCAAGATGCTATGGGAAAAACAATAGAGGATGGGAAACAGACCATTCTGTTTTTGAATCGTCGTGGCAATAGCCGGGCGCTTGTCTGCGTGGATTGCAGACAAACACCTGATTGCCCCAGATGCGACGAAAGACTTACCTACCATAGTGCCAATAACCGTATGATGTGTCATTACTGTGGTTATTCTCAGGAGGTTCCGAGAAAATGTCCCCACTGCGGAGGAACACTGAAGCCTGTGGGTACAGGCACCCAAAAGGTGCAGCAGGAAATATCTGCGCTGTTTCCCGGCGTGGATGTGGCCCGGATGGATATGGATACTGTCAGTGCATTAAATCCCCATGATAAGATATTGCGGCGGTTTCAGGAAGAAAAGACCCCTGTACTTTTGGGGACGCAGATGGTTGCAAAAGGACTAAATCTGCCGGATGTTGCCCTTGTTGGTGTTTTGGATGCGGACATTGGGCTATATAGCGGCAGTTATCTCGCTGGAGAAACGACCTTTAATATGCTGACGCAGGTTGTGGGCAGAGCAGGCAGAGGGACGACCTCCGGCCGTGCGATTGTACAAACAATGACGCCGGAGCATAAGGTCATTACATTGGCTGCCCAGCAGGATTACGGCGCTTTTTATGATACGGAGATCGCTTTGCGGCAGCACCTGCTCCATCCGCCTTTTGGCGATCTTGCTGTGATTACCTTTACTGGCAAGGATGAACGGAGAGTGCTGTACGGTGCGGCAAAGTTCAAAAGCAGCCTGCAAGCTTGTTTAGATGACGTAGCTTATAAAGAAGAAATATGCGCAGTACTTGGCCCAGCCAGTTGCGCAGTTCCAAAGATTAATTATAGTTTTCGTTACCGATTGACCCTGAAATGCAAATTTACGCCAAGGCTTCGGCAGCTTGTGGCCCATATACTTCGCCAGTTTTCTATGGATAAGGAAAACAGGGGAGTCACTGCGTTTGTAGATGTCAACGGTTACGAATAGAAAACGAGGAAAAAATGGGACTTAGAAGAATTTTAACGGACAAAGAAAGTGCGCTGCATAAGGTTTGTAAACCTGTGGTAAACTTTGACAGCAGACTATGGAAATTGCTGGACGATATGCGTGAAACTCTGATCGACTCCGGCGGCGTAGGACTTGCTGCACCTCAGGTTGGTATTTTGCGCAGAGTGGTGCTTGTAGACAATGGCGAGGAGATTTTGGAGCTTGTCAATCCCAGCATTGTGGAAACAGATGGGGAACAAGTTGGCGCAGAGGGCTGCTTGAGTGTGCCTGGAAAGTATGGCATTGTAAAGCGTCCTTATTATGCAAAAGTTAGGGCGCAGGATCGCAACGGAAACTGGTACGAAGCGGAAGGCGAGGAACTGACTGCCCGTTGCTTCTGCCACGAATTGGATCATCTTGACGGTATTATTTATACGGAAGTTATGGAACGTTTCCTGACAGAGGATGAACTGATGGGAGACGACGAGGAGTAAGGGAGGAATTTAAGTGCGTGTTGTTTTTATGGGAACGCCGGATATTGCGGCCACCTGTCTGAAGAAAATTATAGCGGACGGTTTTCAGGTCGTTGGTGTCTATACACAGCCGGACAGACCGAAAAACCGCGGCATGAAGCTTGCCTTTTCTCCCGTAAAGGAAGTTGCGCTGGCAGCAGACATTCCTGTGTTTCAGCCGGAAAACTTCCGTGACGATGGGGATGTTCAAATCCTTCGGGATCTGAAGCCGGATGTTATTGCCGTTGTGGCTTATGGCCGGATTCTTTCTCAGCGTGTGTTGGATATTCCGCAACTTGGCTGTATAAACATTCACGCAAGTATTTTGCCTGCGTACCGTGGCTCTGCGCCTTATCAGTGGGCGGTGCTGGATGGCCTTAAGGAGACCGGTGTTACGGCTATGTATTTGTGCAGGGAAATGGATGCCGGTGATATTATTGATATATCCAAGACACCCATCGGCGAAAATGAAACAGCTGGAGAATTGCTGGATCGGTTGGCCGTTTTAGGCGCAGATCTTTTGACTGTGACCCTCTCCAATATGGAGAGAGGGGAAATCGTGCGGACACCGCAGGATAGTTCAAAGGCCACCTATGCGCCTATGCTGGATAAAGCTATGTGCCCTATTGACTTTACCAAAACTGCTCAGCAGGTGCATAATCATGTCCGTGGCCTGCATCCCTGGCCTGTTGCCACTATGGAGCTGCAGGGCAAGCATTTTAAGGTTCACCAAACAGCTATTGTGGATGGAAAGGGTACGCCAGGTCAGATTCTTGGCCTTACAAAAACAGGCCTTTTGATCGCTTGTGGCAGTGGAGCGGTGGAAATTCGTTCCATTCAAGCCGAGGGCGGTAAACGAATGAGCGCCCCGGATTACTTCCGAGGTCATCCTCTTGAGGGCTGATTATGGCAGCAAGAGAGACAGCGCTGAATGTTTTGATTGCGGTGCGGAAGGATGCTGCATGGTCAAACGGTATTTTAAAAACCTACATTCAACGGGATAAGCTTGGCCCGAAAGACGCAGCATTGGCTACAAGGCTGTGCTACGGTGTTATTCAGAACCGCTCGCTGCTGGATTTTTACCTGAAGCAGCTGCTCACCGGCAAGCTGAAGGACTTACACCCGGTACTACGGGATATTCTCCATTTGGGTCTGTATCAGATATACCTTATGGATAAGATTCCAGATTCTGCGGCTGTAAATGAATCGGTGCAGCTTGCTAAGAAATACTGTAAGTTCCCAAAGGCCTCCGGACTTGTCAATGGTGTCTTGCGCAGCGCAGTGCGTACCGCAGGGCAACTGGAAACGCCAAAGGGCTATGCTGAAAAGTACAGTCACCCCCAAGAGTTGATTGATTTTTTGAAAGAATATGTGGGTTCAGCCCATCTTGGGAGTATGTTGGAGGCGAACAATGGGATTCCGCCAATGACTGTACAAGTGAACCTGAAAAAGGTCACACTGCCGTCGCTTTTGGCGCGTCTAACAGCAGAAGGTGTGGATGCAAAACCCCATAGTGTATTTCCCCAATGCCTTGTGCTGGAAAATACGGGCAATATTGAGCAACTTCCATCTTTTAAAGATGGCCTGTTTTACGTGCAAGACCCGGCAGCTTGGCTAAGCGTTCAATGTGCCGGTATAAAAGAAGGTGACCGGGTATTGGATTGCTGCAGCGCACCCGGTGGAAAGAGCTTTGCGTCAGCTATTTGCGGCGCAGGTGAAATTACATCCTGCGACATTCATCCCCATAAGATCGAGCTGATTAAAAATGGTGCGCAGCGCCTTGGCTTTGAGCAGATAAACCCTCTTTGCAAAGACGCTACCGAGTTTGTATCGCAATGGCAGGAGAAAATGGATGTTGTAATTGCAGATGTGCCCTGTTCCGGCTATGGTATTATTCGTAAAAAACCGGATATTCGGTATAAATTGCCAAGCAGTATGGAAGAGTTACCCACACTTCAGCTTGAAATTTTAAACAATCAGGCACGTTATGTGAAAAAAGGCGGAACGCTACTTTATTCCACCTGTACTTTAGCATATCGGGAGAATGAAGGGGTTGTGGAGTCGTTTCTAAAGGAAAATGCAGATTTTTCCCTTCAGGAACTGCCGCTGCCTTCGGGATTGGAGCAGACAAGCAAAGGGATGCTTCGATTGATTCCCGGTCAATATGATACAGATGGTTTCTTTATTTGCTGTATGCGGAGAGAAAAATGAACATTAAATCGATGACGCTTCCGGAGCTTACCGGTGCAATGAAAGAGATGGGACAACCCGCCTTTCGTGCAAAGCAGGTATATACCTGGCTGCACAAGGGCGTAAGCTCCTATGACGAAATGCAAAATATTCCTAAATCCCTTCGTCTTGAGCTGGCGGAGAAGTACCCAATCTTTGTTCCGCGTGTTCTGCGTCGGCAGGAGTCAGCGAAGGATGGCACCATTAAGTTCTTATGGCAGCTATCTGACGGTAATTGCGTAGAGACAGTACTTATGCGGTATCACTACGGCAACACGGTCTGCATTTCCACAGAGGTCGGCTGCCGGATGGGATGTGTGTTCTGCGCATCTACGTTGGGCGGATTGGTTCGCAGGTTGGAGCCTTTTGAAATGCTGGATGAGGTGCTTTTTACCCAAGTGGAATCCGGACTTCCTATATCCCATATTGTACTGATGGGCATTGGAGAACCCCTTGATAATATGGATAATGTTCTCCGCTTTTTGAAGCTGGTCAACAGTTCGGACGGTATGAATATTTCTATGCGGCATATTAGCCTGTCTACCTGCGGACTTGTGCCTAAAATTGATGAATTAGCCAAAGAAAAGCTGCAGATTACGCTATCTGTTTCTCTTCACGCACCCAATGACGAAATTCGAGATACCATTATGCCGGTCAACAAAGCCTATCCTACGGACGTGCTTTTGGACGCATGCAGAAGATATTATGATGTAACAAATCGTCGCATTTCTTTTGAGTATGCAATGATTGACGGTGTGAATGATACAGAAGAATGTGCGAAGCTGCTGCTAAAAAAGCTAAAAGGTTTGCCTGCACATATGAATTTAATTCCCCTCAACCATGTTGAGGAGAGTCCTCTGAAGCCCAGCAGCAAAAGTGCAGTTATGAAATTTCAGAAGATATTAGAAGATGGCGGTGTGCCGGCGACGGTTCGTCGTACATTGGGAAGCGATATTGACGCTTCTTGTGGCCAGCTTCGTCGCAAATATACAAAAGACAATTAAGATGAATCCCGGAAGGAGCCTTACATTATGCGTTTTTGGGGACTGACGGACCTTGGCTGTGTCCGTCATCAAAATGAAGATGCGCTCCATGTTGAGCAGCTCAGCGGCAATGCAGTTCTTTGTGTTGTCTGCGATGGTATGGGCGGTGCAAAGTCAGGAAATGTTGCAAGCTTGCTTGCAAAGGACACCTTTGTACAGGAGTTTAAGCGTCTGTGGAAGAACAGACGCAAGACACCTATTGAGCAGATTTTATTTGATTCTGTCAATCTTGCCAATCATATGGTCTATCAGCAATCTAAGGTTTCTGATGAATATGCAGGTATGGGCACAACCCTTGTGGCCGCCATCGTTAAAAATAAGACAGTGGATATTGTTAACGTTGGTGATAGCCGGGCATATTGCATTGGCAAAGATGGAATTCGCCAGTTAACGGTCGATCATTCCGTGGTTCAAATGATGATTCAACGTGGTGAACTTTCCATTGAACGAGCAAAGCATTATCCTGGAAAGAACTACATAACCAGAGCGATTGGCACGGAGGAATCTGTTTTGTGTGATGGATTTCACGTCCCGGTAGCGAAAGGGGAGTATGTTCTGCTTTGCACTGACGGACTTTCCAATATTGTAAATGACCAGGAGATTCTGTTTGAAGTTTTGCACGGTGGACAAATGGAGACTTGTTGCCAGCGCCTTGTGGAGATCGCAAAGCATAGGGGCGCACCGGACAACGTAACCTGTGCGCTGATCGAGGTCTGAGGCCAGAGGAGATAAAATGATGGATAAATATATAGGCCGTCTGCTGGATGACCGCTATGAGATGCTGGAAGTAATCGGCATTGGCGGTATGGCAGTGGTTTACAAGGCAAAATGCCATAAGCTTAATCGTATGGTTGCCATAAAAGTTCTGAAGGATGATTATCTGGATGACGAGGATTTTCGTGAGCGTTTCCATGCGGAAGGGCAGGCAGTTGCAATGCTAAGCCATCCCAATATCGTATCTGTGTATGATGTTTCTTCCAGCGCAGATATGGATTACATTGTGATGGAGTTGATCGAGGGCATTTCCCTGAAGCAGTATATTGAGAAAAAGGGCATTCTGAACTGGAAAGAAACACTGCACTTTTCTCTCCAAATTGCGAAAGCTTTGGAACACGCACATAACAACGGCATTGTCCACCGTGACATTAAGCCCCATAATATTATGGTGCTGCGTAACGGAACGGTAAAGGTCGCAGATTTTGGCATCGCCGGTGGAATTGCCAAAGGCAATACGCTGCGGAAAGAAGCCCTTGGTTCTGTGCACTATATTTCTCCCGAACAGGCAAAGGGAGAACACGTGGATGCGCGTTCGGATATCTATTCCCTTGGCGTTGTAATGTATGAAATGGCTACCGCTAAGCGTCCTTATGAGGGAACATCTCCCATCAATGTGGCGCTGCAGCATATTAACGGCGGTGCGCCTATGCCTACTACCATTAATAATGCCATTCCCAAGGGATTTGAGCAGATTATTATGAAGGCAATGGCGCAAAATCCTGCAAATCGTTACGATTCTGCAGTAGAGCTTCAGGAAGCCATTGAGCAGTTCCAAAAGAATCCACGTATGGTATTCCCATATCCGATGCCTGAAGCTGCACCCCGGAAAACAGTAAAGGCAGATGCCCCCCGTGTAGTGCAGATGCCTAAGAAGGATGAGGCACCGAAAAAGCCTGCTAAGCTGCCGGAGGATGGCAGAAAACGTAGCGGCAAAAATGTGCCGGAGGACAAAAACACAAAAGTGGCAAGAATTGCCATTATTGCCTGTTCCGTTGCAACTCTTTTGGCCATTGGTATACTCACCGTTCTTCTTTTGAATCCATTTTCTTCCGGTGATAAAATGGTGTCTGTTCCCAATTTGTCCGGAAGGATCTTTGCTACACTTCCTTCTTACCCCGGCCTTACCATTGCAATCGGTGAGGAGGTATACGACAGTTACTATGATGTTGGGCAGATCATTTCGCAGGATGTTTCTGTTGGAAGCTCGGTTTTAAAGGGTACAACCATTTATGTAACGGTGAGCAAAGGCCCTGAGCCCAAGATCTACCATATGAAGGATGTTGTGGGCAAGATGGAGGCTGAGGCCTATACCATCCTTACCCAAATTGGCGTTCGTTTGGAAATAAAGGTCGTATATGAAGAAAAGGATGCAAGCGTAAAGGCAGGTATTGTTCTTCGTACAGACCCGGCAAAGGATACTGTGCTCACAGACGGACAAACCATTACACTCTATGTTTCCAAGTCCAAAACCATCGAGAAATCCCAAATTCCCAGCCAGATCGTAGGAAAAACAGAGGGTGAGGCTCTGAAACTCCTCAAGGCCAATAAATTTGAAAACGTGATGGTAGAATATGTGGAGAGCGATACGGTTCCTGCTGGTTCCGTTGTCCGTATGTCTGAAAAGGCAGGCGATAAGGTGGATATCGCAAAACTCATCACTTTGTATGTTTCTTCCGGCCCTGCGCCCACCGAACCACCTACAGAGGAAACGCAGCCTGAGGGTGGGCAGTAAGCTATGAGCAAAAAAACATCAGGAAGAATCCTGCGATCCATCAGCGGTTTTTATGATGTGATGACTGAGGACGGCCGCATTACCTGCCGGGCAAGAGGCAGCTTGCGCAAGGGTGCAGAAACACCCCTTACCGGAGATTTGGTTGAAATTTCCGTCGAGGGCGGAAAGGGTATGATCGAAAAGATTTTGCCACGTAGAAATCGCTTTATCCGTCCTGCAGTTGCCAATGTGGATGGTCTGGTGATCTTTGCTGCCAATGTAAACCCGGTGACAGAACCATTCCTCATTGACAGGGTTGCTGCCATTGCAGGCGATCAGGATGTGCCGGTGTATATCTGCATCAATAAGTGTGACCTTGATCCAGCGCTGGACTTGGTTCGCATTTACCAAAATGCCGGTTTCCCTGTCTTTTGCACCAGCGCAGAAACAGGGGAGGGAATGGCAGAACTCCGCAACTTGCTGTCGGGCAAGCTGATGGCATTTACCGGCAATACCGGCGTGGGAAAGAGCAGCGTGCTCAATGCCCTGTGCCCGGAACTGAATTTGCCTACTGGTGAAGTTTCCCAAAAGCTGGGTCGTGGCAGACATACCACCCGGCACGTGGAACTTTACGCCATCGGGGAGGACACCTATGTTGCCGATACTCCCGGCTTTGCATCTTTTGATACGGAGCAGATGGATGTGATACTCAAGGAGAATCTTCAGTACGCATTCCCGGATTTTGCGCCCTATATTGGCGCTTGCCAGTTCCACGATTGTTCCCACCGTAAAGAGCCGGGCTGTGCAGTTTTAAAGGCCTTGGCTGATGGGAAAATTGAACTGACCCGTCACGAAAGCTACCTGCGCCTGTACGAAAAATCCAGCCAAATCAAAACTTGGGAATTATAATAGTAGCACCGCACCACGGGAGACTGTGGTGCGGTTTTTATACCCTCCCCAAAGGGGAAGCTTTTGTGTGTAAACACTTTGCACACCCGGGGAGAAGGTGCATAAAATGTCCTATAAGCGATGTGCTTATTCCCAAAATGAAATTGGAGGTATTATAATGTCGGAGTATGTTCAGGGATGTGTGCGCTGCGGACCTGATGATCTGCGAAACGCCCTTTCCATTCACACCCGAAAAATCACGGACAGCTGCCGGGATAAAGATTGCATCGAATCCCTGCGCGTTTATCTCACAAGAGGTTCACAGGCTATTTTGGACACTGCTGCAGGCGCAAAGGTTCGGTGCGCCGACCTTGTGTATGCGGCCGTAGACGTAGAGCCTGTGGCCTTTGATCGCAACCATTACTGTATCGATGTTACATTTTATTATCGTGTGCTGGCAGATGCTACTATCGGAACTTGCAGACCTGCTGCCCTGTACGGCCTTGCGGTATTTTCCAAACGGGCAGTACTTTGTGGAGAAGAAAGTCGGGCGAGAATCTTCAGCAGCGAAGACAAAACCGGAACATTGCTGTGTCAAAACAGCAATTACCCCACAGCCGTGGTGGAAGCGCTTGATCCAATGGTGCTTAGCTCTCGTGTCAAGGAGCTTTGCGACAACAGCCATCGGGAAAACACCGTTGTGCAAATTCCTGCCAATGTACTGGAACTGTTTGACGATGAGCTGGTGCTCTCCGGTGACCGGAGACGGCTGTATGTTTCTTTGGGACAGTTCTCTATTATCCGTTTGGAACGGGAAGCCCAGATTGTTGTGCCGTTTTTGGATTACTCGCTGCCAACCAAGGATTGCTGCGATGCGCCGGGCTGCGCAGAAGATCCTTGCGAAATGTTTAGCCGGATTCCGTTCCCGGCAAATCAGTTCACACCCAAGGGGTGCGAGGGTAGTGACTGCAGAGAGTCAGTAGGAGAAAGCGGCTGTAATAGCTGCTGCAACGGAGATTGACAGAGGGTAAGAGAGCCGCCAAGACAAGCAAACCGTCTCCGTCGGCGTACAGATAGTACGGTAGGGGGCGGTTTGCGCAGTAAGTCAAAATGCCCTGTGAAGCAATTTCACAGCTTTCAAAAGCAAAACCTTTGAAGTGCGCACTTTCTAAACACACAAGCCACCAACTGCCAAAACTTGCATTTTGACGGTTGGTGGCTTTCTTGTCACTCTGAGCCGAAGGGGAGACCCTTCGGCATATTTTATTTCATATTCAGCAGGCGCTTTTTCGCAATGTTAATGGGACCTTCGTTCATTTGGTTGATCCAGGCAAGGCTCTTGCCACAACCGTAGGCTCCGCAGGAGTCCGGATCGTCAGCCAAGGTGCAGTTGACACCGGTACGCTCCATAAAGTAGCGATTCATACCCCAAATCTGACTGCCGCCGCCGGTGAGGACAATGCCGTTGCCGGCAATATCGCCTACAAGCTCCGGGGAGGTGTCGTCCAGGACGGACAGTACCTGGTCTGTGATCTGACGGGCAAGACGGGTCAGTGGCTCTAAAAGTTCCGTGGAGTTGAGGATCAGCTCACGGGGAGCGCCGGATTTGGCGTCACGGCCACGAACCTTCATTGTAACAACCTCAGGGCGGGGATGGACACAGCCGATCTGCATTTTGATTTCCTCGGCAGTGACCTTGCCGATAACAACACCGTGCTTACGGCGCACATAGCGGCCGATGGCGTCGTCAAAGGCATCACCTGCGACTTTAATAGAGGCAGAGGTGGCAACGGCATCTCTGGTAAGCACGGCGATATTCGTTGTACCACCGCCAATATCTACTACCATATGTCCGGTATTGCCGCTTAGATCCAAGCCTGCGCCAAGGGCAGCGGCAAGGGGTTCTTCAATGAGGTACACACGACGAGCACCGGCTTCGATTGCCGCATTGATAACGGTACGCTCCTCAACCTCTGTTACACCGCTGGGAACGGTAATGACCACTCTGGGCTTGGGAGTAAAAATAGAGGACTTTGAGACTTTGCGGAATAAATCCTGAAGCAGGCGAACGGTCATTTCGTGGTCGGAAATAACACCGTCCTTCAGGGGGTACATAGCCACAATATTGCCAGGTGTGCGACCTAGCATATTTCGGGCAGCCGAGCCTACCTGCATAATTTTGCCTGTTGCCTTGCTGACAGCCACAACGGCAGGCTCACGCACAACAACGCCTTTGCCGTCTACATAAATGAGGACATTGGATGTACCAAGGTCAATGCCTAAATCGTTAGAGAAAAATTGCATATCATCACCTACATTATTTGTGTTTATTGTTATGTGCCGAAGCAACGGCAGCACAGTAGATTTCTTTTGCACCGCAGGCGAGCAGCACCTTTGCACATTCTGAAACTGTTGCACCGGTGGTGATCACATCGTCTATAAGCAGTATGGTTTTTGCGGATAAGTTAGAATCCTGCAAAGTGCGGTAAGCGCCTAAGATGTTGGCTTTGCGACGGGATGCATCGTGGAGACTGGATTGGGCAGGGGTGTGTCGTACCTTTTTAAGGGTGGGAATGACGGGAACGCCCAGCTCCCGGCCAACGGATTTTGCAATCAGCTCAACTTGGTCGTAACCTCGCTGGAACTTGCGTCGAAAACTGACAGGTACCCAAGTGATATAGTCAAAATCCACCTGCATCTGCTGGATGTGAAGCGCCAGGAAACGACCATATGCTGCAGCATAGCTTCTTGCGTTGCGGAACTTATAGCGCTGGATGCTTTTCTTTACATTATCTCTATAATACCACACTGCTGTCCATCCTGCAACAAAAGGAATATTATTTTTTGTTTGAGAAAATTCCGGTGCATTCTGGCGGCAAGTGTGGCATAGGTCGGTTTCGTTTTTGCCAAGTAAATTCCGACAGAGAATGCACTTTTTGGGGAATAATAGATCCAGTATCATGTATCTTTCTCCTGAAGCCGCAGTTTAAGCCCGGTGTAGCGGCGGACGGTTTTGGCGTTTTCTACCATAGCCGCAATTGTGTCCTCACGACCGACAATGACCAGGAGTGTCTTAGCACGGGTGATGGCGGTGTAGAGAATACTGCGATTGAGTAGATAGGGAGAACTTTTCCAGGCAGAGAGAATGACTGCGGTGTATTCGCTGCCCTGGCTTTTGTGGACCGTCATTGCGTAGGCCAGCTCCAATTCGTTTAATTGCGAAAATTCGTATATGGCTTCCTTGTTATCAAAGACGATCCGCATTTGCTCCATATGGAGGTCGATCTGCGTAATGATACCAACATCTCCGTTAAAAATGCCTGTACCGACTGTCTCACCATCGATGGTTTTCCACAAAATATCGTAATTGTTACGGATCTGCATTACCCGATCGCCCTCCCGGAAGGTAAATGCTCCGAATTGCTTTTGGCGTTTATTTAGGTCAGGTGGGTTAAGACCTGATTGCAGACGGATATTTAGCTCACAAGTTCCGGCTCCGCCTTTCTTGGTGGGGGTCAGAACCTGAATTTGCTCCGGAGGAATCCCCATATTTCGGGGTAGTCTCGTGGTGCAAAGATCCAGAATGGTCTTTGCTACATCTTCCTCGCTTTTTGCAGGCAGGAAGAAAAAATCGTTCTTTCTGTCAAAAAGCTGGGGCATTTCCCCTTTGTTGACTCTGTGGGCATTCATAACAATCAGACTTTCCTGCGCCTGCCGGAAGATTTCCGTTAGGATCACACAGGGAATTACACCACTGCGGATAATATCCCGGAAGGGGAATCCGGGGCCAACCGGAGGAAGCTGATCGGGGTCGCCTACAAGAATGATACGGGCGTTTTCCGGGATCGCCTCCAATAACTTATGCAGCAGCAGGATATCTACCATAGACATTTCGTCTACGATGATTGCGTCTGCCTTTAAGGGGTTGCCGGCGTTGCGATTGAAGCAGGGGATTCCTGTTGCAGGGTCAATGCCACACTCCAAAAGACGATGAATTGTAAATGCGTCCTGACCGGTTACCTCAGATAGACGATACGCAGCCCGACCGGTTGGGGCGCAAAGCTGACAGGTAAGGTTCATATGCCCATAAAGGGCGCAGATTGCGTTAACGATCGTGGTTTTACCTGTGCCCGGGCCGCCGGAAATCACAAGAAGCTTTGAACTGACGGCCTGTGTGATGGCTTCTATTTGGTTATCTGCGTACCGGATGTTGTGCTCCTGTTCCAGTTGACGCAGCAGCTTTGTGAGGTTTGCGGGCGCTTCTGCCGGGTATGCAGCTGCAGAAAGTAGTCGGCTTTTGCAATAAAGCTCTGCTTGATACAGCGCTGGCAAATAATAGATTGTAATGCCGGCAAGCTCGTCCTGACGGATTTGATCTGCCTCCAACAAACGGGTAATGCCGTCTGTAATGGCGGCTGTGTCAAGCCCCAGAAGTTGGGCGGCGGCAGATGCAAGCTTGTCTTTGGGCAAGAAGCTGTGACCCATTGTTGCGTTATAGCTTAGCTCAAAACAGATACCGGCCTCAATACGTCTTGGATCATCAGCGGAAACACCGAGTTCAATGGCAAAGCGGTCAACAGCGGCAAAAGGTGCTTCCAAGCTGTCGTCCATCAGAAGATAAGGATCGTCGTAGAGAAGATCCAACACGCTGTCGCCGTATTGCTTATAGCATTTGATTGCAAGCTCTGGGGGGAGCATATGGAGGGCAAAAAACTCCAGAATGTGCCGCACACCAACCTGCATACGGTAGTTTTCACCAATCGTTAATGCCTTCGCATCGGAGATGCCGGAAATTTCGGAAAGGCGTTCGGGTTCTCGCTCCATAATATTCAGGGTTTGGTCGCCAAAGCGATTGACAATGGCAGCGGCAAGCTTCGGTCCGATGCCCTTAATGGCGCGGCCGGAGAGATATGTTAGGATCTGGCTTGTGGTCTGGGGCATCATACGCTCCAAAAATTCCGCTTCAAATTGTTTGCCATAGCTGGGGTGGCTACTCCATTTTCCGGTAACCATCAGTCGTTCGCCAACAAAGGGAAGGGGAACGGTACCTACAACGGTTACAGTTTGACCGTCCTCACATTCCAGACGAAGCACGGCATAACCGTTATCATAATTCTGGTAGATCACAGAGACGATGACGCCCTGCAAGATGTCCATTTCGTTCATACCGTGGCTCCTTTCCGGTTTTCTTATATCATACAATAAAAGTTTAAAATTGAAAAGATGAAATTTAAAAACTCTATTGAAATAAAAAGACAAATATGTTACAATGTAATTGATATAATGGGGGGATATAGGAATGAAGAATTTGAGTCTCCTTGTTTGGTTTTCACAGCTTGGAATTTCTGTGGCTGTGCCCCTTGGCGGTGCGATTTGGCTTTCTGTATGGCTGCAACAGAAATTTTCCCTTGGCGCTTGGGTGATCGTTGTTGGCGTGATCGTCGGTGTGTATGGCGCTGTGGATGGCTTGCGTACAAGCCTGAAAGCTATGGAGCATTTGGCAAACCAATCAGATCATAAAATTCAAAGGAAGGAACAAGATGGACAAGAGCAGAAAAATCGCAATTCGTGAAACTTTATATATTCTCATTGGCGTTGCGGTGCTGACAGCCGTTATGTTTGCTGTTTATTTGCTGCTGGGTCGTTTTGACATATCTGTCCTTTTGGGTGGTATTGTAGGCGTCATTTTGTCTGTGGGCAATTTCTTTTTTATGGCAGTTGCTGCGACGATTGCAGCGGATAAAGCGGAAAAGCAAGATATTAACAGTGGAAAGCGGACAATGCAGGCATCCTATCCTTTGCGTTTGCTGTTTTTGGGCGGTGCGCTGCTTTTGTGCGGTTTCAGCGGCTATTTTGACTTGATTGCCCTTGTATTGCCCCTTGCTTTTGTGCGTCCTGTGATTACAATGGGCGCTTTCTTTCGAAAGGGGTGATGGGTATTGAATATAAGTATTGATGGTGCGTATATCTATTTTCACATACCCATTTTCGGTGGCATAAATGTAACACAGACAATGCTCTCCCTGCTTGTGGTGACCGTTATTTTGTCTGTTGCCGGTTATTTTCTTGGCAGGAATTTGCAAAAGCGCCCCGGAAAGCTGCAGGTGCTGACCGAAAAAGGTGTTATGATGCTGCGCAATATCGTTTGCAGCACAATGGGTGAGCATAACGTTGGGTGGACACCGTATATCGGAACGATATTTTTGTCGTCTATCTGCGGTAGTCTGATTGGACTTACCGGCTTTTTGCGGTCTTCCACAGCAGATTTAAGTGTACCGCTGACCTGGGGCATTATGACCAGCGTTATTATTTGGTATCAAAACATCCGTACAAACGGATTTTTGGGTTGGCTGAAGGGTTTTACAGAGCCCATTGCTGTGATGCTTCCTATGAACATCATCTCAGAAATTGCCCAGCCCATCGCTATGGCCTTTCGGCATTTTGGCAACGTTGCCGGCGGCAGTGTCATCAGCAGTATCCTATATACTGCACTGGGACTGCTTTCGACGGTTGTGATCGGGCTGCTGTCTAAGACGGTTGTGGTTCCGATTGCGCTTATGGCGATTGCGGTCGTTCTTATTTTGCTGGGGAAAAAGAAAGGGAAGAAGTTTCCAACTATTTTCGGCATTGTTTGCGGCACACTTGCCCTTTTAGGCGTTTTGCAGTTTACCGGAATCGCCCAAGATATCCCAATCTTCCAGTACGGTATCCCGGCAGTTCTTTCGGTGTACTTTGACCTGTTTTCCGGCTTTGTGCAGGCTTTCGTATTTAGTCTGCTGAGCATGGTCTATATTTCAGGCGCTTGTCCACCACCTCAATCAAAGGAAAATTAAAAATTTATATAACAATTTACGGAGGAAAACATTATGGAATACAATATTTACTTTCTGAAAGCTATGTGCGCAATTGCTGCAGCTATTTGCATGGGTATCGGTTCTATCGGCCCTGCGCTCGGTGAAGGTAATGCGGTTGCTAAGGCGCTGGAGGGTATGGCCCGTCAGCCCGAGGCGGCAAATGACCTGCGTACCAATATGATCATTGGCTGTGCTGTTACGGAGACCACCGGTATTTACGCATTGCTGATCTCTTTCCTGATCCTGTTTGCTGTTAACGTCTAATCTCTTAGAAAATGTGATGAAAGGAGCCGGAATATGGGATTTGAAGCGTTTCTGGGTGTAAATCCCTGGACGGCGCTGTTTACTCTGGCGAACACGGTTACACTCTTTCTTGT
>JAZKXS010000014.1:0-7570 GCA_045611745.1 Faecousia sp. | reverse complement strand
GGATTCACCGTCTCCGGTCACAGCGGCTATGAAGAGCGTGGCAAGGATATCGTCTGTGCTTACGTTACCGCCGTTGTTACAATGGCCGTGGCCACCATCAATGATGTGTGCGGCGCGAAGGCCAAGGTTCGGGTAGGGGAGGATGAAGCCCGAATCACCTTGAAGCTCCCCAAGTCCTGCGACGTGGAAGAGACCGTACAGGCAGTGCTTGCCGGCATGATGCTGGCTCTTATCTCCCTGCGGCATGATTATCCTGATTATATCGAAGTTTTGGAGGTGTAATTCCTATGCTGAAGATTGGTATTCAGTTCTTCGCTCACCACAAGGGCGGCGGTTCTACCAAGAACGGTCGTGATTCCGAGGCTAAGCGCCTGGGCGTAAAGCGTGCCGACGGTCAGTTTGTTCTGGCTGGCAACATCCTGGTTCGCCAGAGAGGCACCCACATTCACCCCGGTGTGAACGTAGGCATCGGCAGCGATGATACCCTGTTCGCTCTCGTTGACGGCACTGTTCGTTTCGAGCGCAAGGGCAAGGATCGCCGTCAGTGCTCTGTCTACGCTAAGCAGTAATCACAATACTATCTTGAAAGGCTGCTGCACCTTGCAGCAGCCTTTTTCTTACCTCACCCACCGCAACAATTATCTCTTTCGACGGTGTATCGTATGGGCGACCATTGGTCGTCCGTACCGTACCACCGAAATTGCATTACGGACGGGCAATGCCCGCCCCTACAATCCCTTTTACGGAGGCTATTTTATGGAAATGTTTGTCGATAAAGTCCGCATTACCGTCATTGGCGGTCGCGGTGGCGACGGCGCAGTTGCCTTTCACAGAGAAAAATACGTTGCCTCCGGCGGACCTGACGGTGGTGACGGCGGTCACGGCGGCAGCGTCATCTTAAAAATCAATGACCATATGTCTACGCTCCTGGACTTCCGCTACAAGCGCAAGTATACCGCCCAGTGCGGTGCCAACGGCCAAGGCCGGAATATGAGCGGCAAGCGTGGCGAAAACTTAGTGATTTGCGTTCCCCGTGGCACGGTGGTTCGTGACGCAGAAACAAATCAGGTCATTGTGGATATGTCTGAAACCGAAGAATTCTGCATCGCCAGAGGCGGTCGTGGCGGCTGGGGCAACAATCACTTTGCCACGCCCACCCGTCAAGTTCCCCGCTTTGCAAAGGCAGGTCTCCCCGGTGTGGAAAGAGACATTGTTCTGGAGCTGAAGCTGCTGGCAGATGTGGGTCTTGTAGGCTTCCCCAACGTGGGCAAATCTACCCTTTTGTCTGTCACATCCAATGCCCGTCCCAAAATTGCCAATTATCACTTTACCACCTTGTATCCCAACTTGGGCGTTATCTATGTAGACGAGGGCGTGTCTTTCGTTATGGCGGACATCCCAGGTATTATCGAGGGTGCAGCCGATGGCGCAGGCTTGGGTCACGATTTCCTGCGGCACATTGACCGCTGCAGACTGCTCATTCACGTGGTTGATGTTTCCGGCAGCGAGGACAGAGATCCCGTTGAAGATTTTGACGCTATCTGCGCAGAGCTCACCAACTACTCCGTTGACCTGTCTGACCGCCCCATGATCGTGGCTGCCAACAAGTGCGATCTCTTGCCCCCGGACAGCGACAATTTGGAGAGACTGCGCAAGCACGTGGAAAGCAAAGGTTTGGAGCTGTACGAAATCTCCGCAGGTACAACCCAAGGCACGAGAAACTTAATGCGTATTGTGGCAGAAAAGCTCTCTACCCTGCCCCCGGTGACCATTTACGAATCAGAGTACGTGGAGGTTATTGAGCTGCCCAGCGATCCCACCGCTTATGAAATTGACCACGAGGGCTCTACCTGGGTCATTTCCGGCACTTGGCTGGAGCGTTTGGTCTGCAACATCAATTTTGACGACTATGAGTCTCGGAACTATTTTGATCTGCAGCTGCGCAAATGCGGTCTGTTCCAAAAGCTGGAAGAAATGGGCATTGAGGACGGCGACACCGTCAGCATTTACGATTTAGAATTTGAATATCAGAAGTAAAAGCCGCCGCCAAGGCGGCTTTTATGATTATAAATTACAAAAGGGCTTGCTTTTTTGAAGCTTGAGAAATATAATGGATATAATAATACAAAAAGTGAGGTGAGGACAATGGATTTTGAAAATGGCAACACTGCGCCTGTAAATTATTCCGAGGAGATCGTTGCCCTCATTCGCAGCGATTTGACCCCCAAGAAGAAACGGGAGAAAATCGAAGATTACCACGAAAAAGACATCGCCCTTGCCATCGAAGAACTGACCACAGATGAGCGTATGCGTCTTTTCCGCCTGCTACCTATGGAGGCGCTGGTCAGCATTTTGGAATACTGCGAGGATATTGCCGCTTATTTTGCGCCCCTTAGTATGCGTCAAAAGGTGGAGGCGCTGTCCTTAATGGAAGCGTCCACTGCCGTGGATCTTCTGCAAGCCCTATCTAAACAGGATCGGGAGCAGCTGACAGATCTATTGTCCCCGGAGATGCGGAGTGAAATTCATCTGCTTTCCTCCTTTGACGAGGACGAGATCGGCAGCCGAATGAGCACCAACTACATTGCCATTCCCGAAAATGTTTCCATTAAGGGCGCTATGAGCGAGCTGATTCGTCAAGCCCCGGAAAATGACAATATGTCCACCCTTTATGTTGTGGACGAGGACGGCACTTTCTGCGGTGCCATTGATTTAAAGGACTTGATTATCGCCCGGGAAGGCACTGCCCTTTCGGATATTACAAGAGAATCCTATCCCTACGTTTACGCCAAGGCGCTGATCGACGATTGTATGTCGTCGCTGATCGACTACTCCGAGGCATCGATTCCCGTACTGGATAACGACAATAAGCTCATCGGTGTTGTTACCGCCCAGGACTTTATGGAAGTTATGGACGAGGAGTTCGGTGAGGACTACGCAAAGCTGGCAGGTTTGACTGCGGAAGAAGATTTGAGCGAATCTGTGTTCCATTCGGTGAAAAAGCGTCTGCCCTGGCTGGGTGTATTATTGGTGCTTGGCTTCTTCGTTTCCGCCACCGTTGGTCTTTTTGAATCGGTAGTTGCCCAGCTTCCTGTGATCATCTCCTTCCAATCCCTGATTTTGGGTATGGCAGGTAACGTAGGTACACAGTCCTTGGCCGTTGCCATCCGTGTGCTGATGGATCAGCAGATCGGCAGCAAGCAGCTTTTAGGTCTGGTTTGGAAAGAAACCAGAGTTGGCGTTCTCAACGGTTTCTTGCTGGGTGTGCTTTCCTTCCTGGCCATTGGTTTTTATTTGATGGTAAGCGGAAATCCTGCAATCTTTGCCTTCTCCATCTCCGGCTGCTTGGGCGTCGCTATGGTGCTGGCAATGCTGGCCTCTTCCCTGTCCGGTACCATCATTCCCATTGTATTTAAAAAGCTGGGCGTTGACCCGGCTGTTGCCTCCGGTCCGCTGATTACCACCATTAACGACTTGGTGGCTGTCATTTCCTACTACGGACTGACTTGGCTGCTGCTTCTTTAATAAAAAGCGCCCAAAGCCTCCCTTGTGTAAAGGGAGGCTTTTCTTTTTCCTCTTGTAATCTGCACCCTATTTGTTGTATACTATTCCTATCTGATTAGAAACGAGGAACTTTTATGGACTTTCGGGTGCTTTGTGTGGGCGATGTGGTGGGAAATCCCGGCCTGACAGAGATTCGCAAGAATTTACGAAGGCTGATTCGGGCGACAAATGCGGACTTTACCATCGTAAACGGGGAAAATGCCGCCGTTGTGGGCATCACCCCTGACCAGGCGGAAACCATTTTTGATGCCGGCGCAGATGTGATCACCATGGGCAATCACACCTTCCAAAAGCGAGAGATCGTTCCCTATATGGAGGACAACAGCCGTATCCTCCGTCCCCTAAACTATGCGCCCCAGACCCCCGGCGAGGGCGTGGGCATTTATGAGACAAAGTATGGCGATGTGGCGGTAATTGACCTCATCGGCAGAGTCAATATGGACTACACCCCCGACAATCCCTTTTTGCAGGTAGAAAAAACCCTCAAGGACATTCATACCAAAATCATTTTGGTGGAAGTTCACGCAGAGGCCACCTCTGAAAAGCTGGCTATGGGCTATATGCTGGACGGTCGTGTTTCCGCCCTTTGGGGTACACATACCCACGTTCCCACTGCCGATGTTCAAATTCTTCCCAAGGGTACCGGCTATGTGACTGATTTGGGTATGACCGGCCCGAAGTACTCGGTTTTGGGCATTCGTCCTGACCTGTCCATCGCCAAATTCCGTGGGGATCTTCCGGAACGGTACCGTTGGGCAGAGGGCGAGACCAAAATGGAAGCAGTGCTTTTCACCATTGACACCCAAACCGGCCTATGCAATGCCGCAGAAAGAGTGAGCTTATGAAAATACTCCACAGCGCAGACTGGCACTTAGATGCCCCCCTGCAAGGCTATGAAGAATTAAAAGAAACACTGCTGTGTGTCCCCGGCCGCATAGCCGAGCTTTGCCGTCGGGAGGGGTGCGATTTGGTACTCCTTGCCGGTGACCTTTTTGACGGAAGCTACACCCAAAAAAGCTACCGGGCGGTGTATGATGCCCTGGAAGAAATGCAGGTTCCTGTTTTCATTTCTCCGGGAAATCACGATTTTATCACCCCGGAAAGTCCGTATATTAAGGAAAAATGGCCAGAAAATGTACATATTTTCCGCACAAATCAAATTGAGAAGGTTTCCCTCCCCGATGTTACAGTCTGGGGTGCAGGCTACACATCTATGGACTGCCCGGGTCTGCTTAGCGGCTTTCAGGCAGATGCGGCAGGTCTGCAAATTGGCATTTTCCATGGGGATATTTCCCCACGCAGCCCCTACTGCCCCATTACCAAAAAGCAGGTGGAGGAAAGTAATCTCCACTACCTCGCCTTGGGGCATATCCACAAGGGCGACTTCTTCACAGCCGGCAATACCCTCTGCGCCTTCCCCGGCTGTCCTATGGGTAAGGATTTTGGGGAAAGCGGAGAAAAGGGCGTGTACATTGTAGACACAAAGGATTTGTCTGCCCCCCGGTTCGTTCCTCTTGGGCTGCCTGCCTTTTTTGATTTAACTGCCCCCATAGACGCACTTGGGAGCGTTCTTCCCCCAGTGGCAACGAAGGACTACTACCGCATAACCCTCACCGGACACTGCGAAAAACCGGATTTAGATGCTTTGAAAGGGGAATTTTCTCACGTTCCCAATTTGATTCTCCGGGACAACACCCTGCCGCCCTTGGATCTGTGGAAGGACGCAGGAGAAGACAGCTTCTCCGGCGCATATTTTGCCCTGTTAAAAGAGCAGGCAGAAAGCGATGACCCGGAAACTGCCAAAATTTACACCTTGGCCGCCCAGATTTCCCGGCAGATATTAGATGGCGAGGAGGTTCGTTTACCGTGAAGATCTTAAAAATGACCGCCACCTTCGGCAAGCTTCAAAACGAGACCCTCACCCTCCAGCCTGACCTGAATATCATTCAAGCGCCCAACGAATGGGGCAAAAGTACCTGGTGCGCATTTCTGACCGCCATGCTCTACGGCATCGACACCAAAGAGCGCACCACCAAGGACACCCTGTCTGTCAAGGAGCGCTACGCCCCTTGGTCGGGTCTGCCTATGGCCGGCACAATGGAGATCCAGTGGTGCGGCAAGAACATCACCATTGAACGAAGCCAGCAGGGGCGCATCCCCTTTGGGGCATTTTCCGCCTATGAGACAGAAAGCGGCTTGCCGGTTTCTGAACTAACTGCCGCAAACTGCGGCAAAACCCTTTTGGGCGTAGAGCGAAATGTTTTCGAGCGCACTGCCTTTTTGCGTCTTACAGACCTGCCCATCCATGACGACGGTGGTCTCCGTGACCGGCTCAACGCTCTGGTTACCACCGGTGACGAAAGTGGAGCGGACACCCTTCTTACTGAGAAGCTTCATAAACTCCGCAACGCCTGCCGCCACAACAAAACCGGCAAGCTACCCGAAGCAGAACGGGAAAAAGAGGAGCTTTTAGAGAAGCTTCGCAAATTGGATACATTAAAGGCCCAGCAGGAAGCCTTGCAGGAACGGGTCAAGGACTTGACGGAAGAACTATCCTGCCTACAAAACCACAAGGCCCATCTACTCTACCACAAAGCCCAGGAGGAGGAAAGCCATCTCCACAGCGCTGTCGCCCAAACTGAAGCGCTGGGGGTAGAAGTTTCCCAACTGGAAGCAAAGTGTGCTTCCCTTCCCCCCGAGGAGGAGACACGCTATAAGCTTAGCGCCCTTGCCCAGCTGCAAAATCAGTGGGCTACTTTACAGGAAAAGCCCCAGCCTGCCCTGCCGGAAGCACCCATTCCCCACCCTGCCTTTATTGGTCTTAGCGGTGAGGAGGCCGTGCGGAAGGCACGACAAGACCGGGATGCTCTGGAGCAGCTTAAAAAGCCCATAAATCCCCTGTTCTTGGTTTTTGGCATTCTGTTTCCCCTGCTGAGCATCGTCTTTACTATGCTGGTAAATCCTGCCCTTGGCGCATCCTTTGTATCCATCGGTATGGTATTTATTGTTCTATACAACCGGACAAAGCGCAATCAGGAGGAAAAAACCGCTGCCCTGTGTAAATCCTACGGGGAGCTTTCCCCCGATAAGTGGCTGCAGGAGGCGGAAAGCTACCGCCTTTCCCAGCTTGCTTACGAAAAAGCAACTGCTGCATATAGCACAGAGGTTTTGACGCTGGAAAAGGAAAACGCTCAGCTTACGGCAAAGCTTTCGGAGCTGACCTTGGGAAAATCCATTTCCGAAGCCATGGATAACTGGCAAAATCAGCTTTCCCTCCGGGAAATCCTCTCCCAGAAAAAAGCTGCCCTTTCCCAAGCGGAAAGCCACCAAAAGGCACTCCGGGCGGTGATTAAGCCCACCCCTGCCCCGGAAACGGCTGACACCCTGACCCTTCCCCTGCCGGAAACCGAGCAGGCAGCCGCCCGAACAGAGCAAGCCCTTGCCACCGCAAAAGGACAGTGCCAGCAGCTTGCAGGCCAAGCCCTTTCTATGGGTGACAAAGATGCGCTCCTTGTTCATCTGGAAGCCATTGCGCATCGAATTGCCCAGCTAAACGATTATTATGCCGCCCTGACCGTGGCATTGGAGACAGCACAAACCGCTTCTCAAAGCCTGCAACGGCGGTTTGCCCCTGCCATTTCTAAGCAGGCGCAAGCACTCTTTGGCAGGCTCACCGGTGGGCGCTATGACAGGCTGGTGCTCAATCGTGACTTTACGATGCAGGTGGCTGCCAAAACGGAAACCGCCCTGCAGGACACCCGATTCCGCAGCGACGGAACGGTGGATCAGCTTTACTTGGCGCTGCGTCTTGCGGTTGCCGAGACTCTCTGTCCCCAAGCGCCTTTGGTGCTGGACGATGCCTTTGTTCGCTTTGACGATGGGCGCCTGAAGGAAGCCCTTTTGCTGCTGCAGGAGCAGGCGCAGGAAAAGCAAGTCATTCTCTTTACCTGCCAAGGCAGAGAACAGTTGATAATTGAGAATTGAGAATTTACAAAAACCACCTTTG
>JAZKXS010000013.1:0-18916 GCA_045611745.1 Faecousia sp. | reverse complement strand
TCTCCTTGACCGAAAGGACAGAATGAGTATGTACTGCGGCTTGGAGGTGCGTGTGCCATTTTGCGACTGGCGGATCGCCCAGTATTTGTATGCCGTTCCCTGGTCGTTTAAAGACCATCAGGGATATGAAAAGGGATTGCTACGCTATGCGATGCGAGGGTATTTGCCGGAGGAGATCCTGTGGCGAAAGAAAAGTCCGTACCCAAAAACCCACGACCCAAGGTATGAAGCGCTGGTGACAGACCTGTTTCGGGGGGTGCTGTCGGATGCTGCCGCGCCCATCTTCCAAATTGTTGACAAAGGGGCGCTATCGACTCTTTTAACGGAGGAAAATCCTTGGCCGTGGTACGGTCAGCTTATGAAAAAACCCCAAACCATCGCCTATATGCTTCAGATAAATTTCTGGCTGAAGCACTATAAGATTTCCGTTGTGTGATTTTCTGGGAAAAACAAAAGTTTTTTTCTCAAAGACTATTGACTTTAAATGGCCGATGTGTTATATATCTTATAACATCATAAACCGTTGATGCGGGAGTAAAGCCAGCTATGCTTTCACAGAGAGTCCGGGGCGCTGAGAGCCGGGCAAAACACAGGTTGGAAAATGGGCCGCGGAGGGTGCAGTGAAAGGGAAATCCTGAGTATTTGCAACGCGAAGGTATGCGTCAGTTACCGGAGATATGTTGGTATCTCGCAAAGGGTACAGCGATAGCTGTAAATCAAGGTGGCACCGCGGATCTATGTATTCGTCCTTGGCAGAGGTTTTTCTGTCAAGGATTTTTTGTTTTTGGAGGGAAAGTATGGAAACCAAGGGAAGATTTGGCATACACGGTGGTCAGTACGTGCCGGAAGGGCTTATGGGCGCTCTGGAGGAACTAACAAAGGCCTATGAATTTTACAAAAATGATCCGACGTTTCAGCAGGAACTTGCTGACCTGTTTAACGATTATGCAGGTCGTCCCTCCAGGCTTTATTATGCTAAAAAGCTGACACGGGAGCTTGGCGGCGCAAAAATCTACTTAAAGCGTGAGGATATGAACCATACCGGCGCCCATAAGATCAACAATGTACTTGGTCAGGCGCTCCTTGCCAAGAAAATGGGTAAGACAAAGCTGATTGCCGAAACCGGTGCCGGTCAGCACGGTGTGGCAGCGGCCACAGCAGCTGCGCTGCTGGATATGCAGTGTACTGTGTATATGGGCCAGGAGGACATTGAACGTCAGGCACTCAACGTGTATAAGATGAAGTTACTGGGCGCTGAGGTGGTCTCCGTTACCAGCGGTACAGGTACGCTGAAAGATGCAGTTTCCGAGGCAATGTGCGCATGGGGCAGATGCGTAAAGGACACCCATTACTGTCTGGGTTCTTCCGTAGGCCCCCATCCGTTCCCGACCATCGTTCGGGATTTGCAGGCCGTGATCTCCAAGGAGATAAAGGAGCAGATGTTGGCTGCGGAAGGCAGACTTCCCGATGCGGTCATTGCCTGCGTAGGCGGTGGCTCTAATGCAATCGGCACATTTTATAATTTCATTGACGATCCCGATGTGCAGCTGATCGGCTGTGAGGCAGCCGGCAGGGGGATCGACACCTTGGAAACTGCCGCTACCATCAGCACCGGCGATGTTGGCATTTTCCACGGAATGAAATCCTATTTCTGCCAGAACCAGGACGGTCAGATCGCACCGGTCTACTCCATTTCGGCTGGCCTGGATTACCCCGGAATTGGCCCGGAGCATGCAGGACTTTACGACTCCGGTCGTGCCAAGTATGTGCCCATTACCGACGATGAAGCTGTGGAGGCATTTGCATATCTCTCCCGTACCGAGGGTATTATTCCTGCAATCGAATCTTCCCATGCGGTTGCCTATGCTATGAAGCTGGCACCCACTATGGATAAGGATAAGATCATTGTTATCACCATTTCCGGCCGTGGCGACAAGGACTGCGCCGCCATCGCACGATATCAGGGAGGGGAACTGTATGAATAAGCTTTTCGATGCTTTTTCTGGTGGCAAGGCGCTGGCAGCTTACTTTACCTGCGGCGACCCTTCTGCGGAAGCAACGCTGGAAGGGGCAAATGCGGCTGTTCAAGCCGGTGCCGATATAATTTTCCTGGGCATTCCGTTTTCTGACCCAACGGCCGTTGACCCGGTGATCCAGGAGTCCTCTATTCGTGGTCTTGCCTCCGGCACTACCACTGCCACCGTGTTTGAGGTAGCTAATAAATTGTCTGGAAAAATACCGGTAATCCTCACCGGCTACGCAAACCTTGTGTATTCTCCCGGCATAGAAAACTTTGCTGCTCAATGTCAGAGAACAGGCGTTTCCGGTGTGGTACTACACGATGTGCCTTTTGAAGAACAGGAAGAATTCAGGTCTGAATTTCAGAAGTACGACGTTTCCTTAATTTCTATGGTATCTCCCCAAATTCCCCAGCGGATCGCAAGGATCGCAAAGTCTGCCGAGGATTTTGTATATATCGTTACCGGTGCAGATACACAGCTTCGTGACGTGCAAAATGCCGTATCCATCATTCGTCAGAGCAATCCGGAAATGAAATGCATCATCGGCTGCGGTGTTGCAGATGCCGCACCCATCGAAACCTTCTGCGAAGAAGCAGACGGTGCAGTGCTGGACTATGAATTGGTGTACATTATGAATGAATATCCCGTTGGCGCAAAGAAACATATAATTTCCTATGTGGAAAAAATCGATAAGCTGCTCAACGGCTAATGGAGGGAACAGAAATGGCAAGAGTTTATAATTTTTCTGCAGGTCCTGCGGTGTTGCCGGAGGAAGTGCTTTTAGAGGCTGCAGCGGAAATGCTGGACTACCAAGGCACCGGTATGTCCGTAATGGAAATGAGCCACCGCTCTAAGGCTTACCAGAAAATCATCGACGATGCGGAAAAGGATTTGCGGGAACTGATGAACATTCCCGATAACTATAAGGTTCTGTTTTTGCAGGGCGGTGCCCATCTGCAGTTTTCTATGATTCCTATGAATCTGATGAAGAACAAGGTTGCTGATTATATCATCACCGGCCAGTGGGCGAAGAAAGCATACGCAGAAGCCCAAAAGTACGGCAAAGCCAATGCAGTTGCATCTTCTGCCGATAAGACCTTCTCCTATATTCCCGATTGCAGCGATCTGCCTATTTCCGAGGATGCGGACTATGTCTACATCTGCGAAAACAACACCATTTACGGAACAAAATTCAAGGAACTGCCCAACACAAAAGGCAAGCTTCTTGTATCCGATGTGTCCTCCTGCTTCTTATCTGAGCCTGTGGATGTAACGAAGTATGGCATTATTTACGGCGGTGTCCAGAAGAACATCGGCCCTGCCGGTGTGGTTATTGTCATTATCCGGGAGGATCTTATTACCGACGATGTCCTGCCCGGCACACCCACTATGCTGCAGTATAAGATCCACGCAGAAAACGGATCTATGTACAATACGCCCCCGGCCTATGGCATTTATATCTGCGGCAAGGTCTTTAAGTGGCTGAAAAAGCAGGGCGGCCTTGCGGCGATGAAGGCATATAACGAAGAAAAGGCTGCTATACTTTATGATTTCTTAGACCGCAGTAAGCTCTTTAAAGGTACTGTCCGCAAGGAAGATCGCTCCCTGATGAACGTACCCTTTGTTACAGGAAACGAGGAACTGGACGCTGAATTTATCAAAGCGGCTACCGCAGCCGGCTTTGTGAATTTGAAAGGCCACCGCTCCGTTGGCGGTATGCGCGCTAGCATATATAACGCAATGCCCATTGAGGGCGTACGGAAGCTGGTCGCCTTTATGGAAGAATTTGAGAAAGCCCATAGCTAAGGAGAAACAAAATGCGAAACATCCATTATCTAAATCCCATTTCCCCCAAGGGCACAGCCCTTTGGACGGAAGATTATCAAAAAACCGACTTGCTTGCTCAAGCCGATGCCGTTATGGTGCGCAGCGCCCAGATGCACGAGCTGGAGCTTCCGGATAACCTTTTGGCAGTTGCCAGAGCCGGCGCAGGTGTCAATAACATTCCCTTAGATAAGTGTGCCGAAAAGGGCATCGTTGTCTTTAATACACCCGGCGCAAACGCCAACGGTGTTGTGGAAATGTCCATCTGCGGTATGCTCCTTGCCAGCCGGGATGTGGTAGGCGGCATTAACTGGGTGCAAGATATAAAAGACAGCGGGGATATTGCCAAGAAGGTAGAAAAGGGCAAAGCCCAGTTTGCAGGTCACGAGATCCGCGGCAAGCGCCTTGGCGTAATCGGTCTTGGCGCCATTGGCGGCCCCCTTGCCAATGCTGCGCGAAAGCTGGGAATGGAGGTCTACGGTTGCGACCCCTACATTTCCATCGATGCAGCTTGGCACTTAGACAGCCACATTGTCCGTGTTAAGACCCGGGAGGAAATCTACGAAAACTGCGACATTATTTCTCTCCACGTACCGCTTTTGGACGATACAAAGGGTATGATCAACGATGATGCCATTTCCAAAATGAAAGACGGCGTTGTGATATTAAACTTTGCCCGTGACCTGTTGGTGGACGATGATGCTCTGGAAAGAGGACTTGCTTCCGGAAAAATTCGTCGTTATGTCACCGATTTCCCCAATGATAAGACAGCCTCTATGGCAGGCGTTATTGCCATTCCTCACTTGGGTGCATCTACGGAGGAATCGGAGGACAACTGCGCAAAAATGGCGGTAAAGCAGGTGATGAATTTCCTGGAAAACGGCAATATCGTCAATTCTGTGAACTTCCCCAACTGCGATATGGGCGTGTGTACCAAGGCAGGCCGTATCACCATTTTGCACCGAAACATTCCCAACACCTTGAGCCAGTTCACAATGGCAATGGCAAACGAGGGCATCAATATTTCGGATATGTTAAACCGCAGCCGTGGCGAGTACGCCTATACTATGCTGGATCTGGACCATCCGGCACCCCAATCTGCAGTAGATCATATTTGCACCATTCCCGGTGTGTTGCGTGTCCGGGTCATTCGATAACAAAAGCGGAGAGTGAAAACTCTCCGCTTCTTTTTACATTTTGGCAAGTTCCTTGTTGCGATCGTGGGCGGCTTGGATGCAGCTTTTCACAGCGTCCGTAAACGCCATATCGTCCAGCGCCTTGAGCCCTGCAAGGGTGCTGCCGCCGGGAGAGCAGACAGCGATGCGCAGCTGCTCCGGGGTTTTGTCGCCCTGTTTCATCATTTCGGCTGCGCCCTCTAAGGTCTGGATCACATACCGCAGCGCCTGATCCTCTGCCATACCGCAATTTACTGCCCCACGGCACAGCGCTTCTGCAAAATAATAGGTGTAGGCAGGTCCGCTGCCGGAGAGGGCGGCAACGGTGTCCATAAGACCTTCGTCTACCTGCTCCCAAAGGCCTGCATTTGTCATATCTGAGAGGAAATCCGCAAGGACATCCATAGCCACAAGGCTGTTTGGCGTATAGCCGATCATACCTTTCCCAACGGTTACCGGGGTGTTGGGCATAATGCGGAGAATGGGCAGGGGAGCGCCTGCATATTTCTGGACAGTTTCGATTTGGAGACCGGCTGCCATAGAGATCAGCAACGGCTTTTTCTGCGCCAAAATAGACTGAACCGGTGCGAGGGCATCTCTTACCATATTGGGTTTTACACCGATAAAAATGCGGTCACAGGTGGCAGCCTCCGCAGCCGAGCCGGACTTGCAGCCAAGCTTCTGCGCCATTTCTTCGCCCTTGAAGGGGTCGCAGATCAAAATATCCCGAGTGGTCTTTGCAAGGGCTGTGGCCAGCGCACCACCCATATTACCGCAGCCGATAAATCCGTATTTCATAAGCGCACTCCTAACGAATGTGGCCGTTGCCACGAATGATGTATTTATAAGTGGTCAGTTCACGCAGACCCATAGGGCCACGTGCGTGAAGCTTTTGGGTGGAAATGCCCATCTCGCAGCCAAGTCCAAATTCTCCGCCATCGGTAAACCGGGTGGAGGCATTGACATAGACGGCTGCACTGTCGACCTGGCTTGTGAAAGCGGCGATGGCCGCATCGTTTTGGGAGATGATTGCCTCGCTGTGTCCTGTGGAGTGGGCGGCAATGTGGTCGATTGCTTCCTGGGTGTTTTCGACGCACTTGATTGCCAGAATGTAATCCAAAAACTCGGTGTCAAAGTCGGCATCCCCGGCAGGTGTGCCGGAAATGATTTCTTGGGCGTATTCATCCAGCCGCAGCTCCACATTGGAAATGATACTTTTTAGCTTTGGCAGGAAGGTTTTTGCAACTGCCTTATCCACAAGCAAAACCTCCATAGCGTTGCAAACGCTGGGTCGGCTTGTCTTGGCGTTTTTAATGATCCTAAGAGCCATTTCTTCGTCTGCGCTCTGCTCCACATAAATGTGGCAAATACCCGTTCCGGTTGCAATGCAGGGAACAGTTGCCTGCTGGACACAGGCGTTTATCAGACCTGCGCCGCCTCTTGGAATGAGAATATCCACAAGGCCGTTGGCGGTCATAAGCTGCTTAGCGCTTTCCCGTGAGGTGTCCTGCACAAGATTAATGGCATTCTCCGGAAGCCCGGCAGCGAAAAGACCCTTCTTGAGTGCCTTTACGATGGCATTTGCAGAGCGAAAGGCCTCTTTGCCGCTGCGCAAAACGCAGACATTTCCGCTTTTAACTGCCAATGCAGCGGCATCGGAGGTTACGTTGGGGCGGCTTTCGTAGATAATGGCCACTACACCAATGGGAACAGAAATCTTGGAAATCTCCAATCCGTCATTGCGCACATACCGGTCAAGCTCCGTTCCAAGGGGGTCGGGGAGGTCAGAAACTGCCTCGATGCCCTTTGCCATAGCTTCGATCCTGTCGGGGTTCAGCGCCAAGCGATCCAGCATCACAGGGGATATGGTGTCCTTGGCAGTATCCATATCCAGCTTGTTGGCATTTATGATTTCCTCTGCGTCATTTCGCAATGCATCTGCCATTTTTCGCAGGGCGCTGCTTCGTGTCTTGGCGTCGGTGCAGGCAAGAATAGGCGCAACAGATTTTGCTTTTTTCAGCATCTCATACATAGGCTTTCTCCGTAAATGTTGTGCCAACGGGCGTGCCGTCGATGATTTTGTAAAGCACCTGAGGGTCATTTCCGTTGGTGATGATCATATCGCATCGGCATGCCATACAGATTTGGGCGGCTTTGAGCTTTGTGACCATACCGCCTGTGCCTTGGCTGCTGCCTGCGCCGCCGGCAAGGGCGAGGAGGTCGTCGTCGATTTTATTCACAACAGGCAAAAGCTTTGCGGTGGGATCGGTATGGGGGTCTGCGGTGTAAAGACCGTCGATATCGGAAAGCAGCACCAGCTTGTCCGCCTGAATACTCTCGGCAACCATAGCCGCCAGCGTGTCGTTATCGCCGATGCCCAATTCTTCTGTGGCAACGGTGTCGTTTTCGTTGATGATGGGCAGCGCACCCAGCTCCAACAGACGGTAAATCGTGTTGCTGAAATTCTGGTGACGGATTTCGTCTCTTACGTCGTCGGCAGTGATGAGCAGCTGTGCCACGGTGTGATGGTACTGCAAAAACAGCTTATCATATGTATACATCAGTTCACACTGACCAACAGCGGCCGCTGCCTGCTTGGTTGGGATATCTGTTGGACGGTTGGAAAGTCCAAGTTTGCCAACACCCATACCAATGGCGCCGGAGGAGACCATAATGACCTGGTGTCCTGCGTTGATAATATCGCAGATGACCTTAGTCAGCTCCTCCACACGGCGGATATTTAGATGCCCGGTGGGGTGGGCGAGGGTACTTGTACCGATTTTTACAACGATGCGCATATCATTACCTCCCAGTATCCCTGATAGTGCCATTATAAACCTATTGCAATGAAAAATATAGTGGTAATTATGCTGTATTTTTCATATATTTTTCTCTGAAATTATTGGGAATGTAGAAATTATCAAAATAAGAAAATTATTATCATTTTCCTATTGACTTTAGTTGACTAAAGTGATAAAGTGTACCAATATGGAAAAGGAGGAAATCATATGAAACATTCACAGGAATTGGATAACCTTTTTCAGGCGATTCTAACGCTCCAAACTCAGGAGGAGTGCTATAAGTTATTTGAGGATATCTGCACCGTGAAGGAACTGGAGGCTATTTCCCAGCGGTTCGAGGTTGCTGCCCAGCTTTCCTCCGGAAAAAATTACAATACGGTATCGGAAACCACCGGTGCCAGCTCTGCCACCATATCCCGTGTTAATCGGTGCTTGCTTTACGGAGATGGCGGTTATAAAATGGTTCTTGCCAGAATGGAGGATGCAGAATGCTCTTAAAGCAGGAGGAACAGGCGGTATTTGCTCTGCGTAAGCTTTATGCGGCTCGTGGCTATCGCCCTTATAAGATGAGCCGGTTTGAAGAATATGACCTGTATGTACGCAATAAAGAATTTCTTTCTTCCGGACAGGTAATTACTTTCCCGGCCAGAGACGGCAGACTCCTGGCGCTGAAGCCGGACGTGACCCTTTCAATCGTAAAGAACGCTCCGGAAGCGCCCGGCGTGGTGCAAAAGCTTTACTATAACGAAAGCGTTTACCGTGCCGACAGTGCCACCGGCGATATTCGGGAGCTGACACAGACCGGCCTGGAGTGCGTTGGTGATTTGCAGCCCTACGACATTTCCGAGGTGGTTTTACTCGCAGCGGAAAGTCTTGCCCTTTTGGGAAAAACCTACATATTGGACATTTCCCACGTTGGCCTTTTAGAAGCGGTCTTATCCCAGCTTCCATCCTCTGTCCGGGAGACGGCAGGGAAGTGCCTTCAGCAGAAAAACACCCACGAGCTAAAAGCGGTTTGCAATGGCTGCGACGAGGGCGTGGCTCGTAAGGTATGCGCTATGATCGAATATGCAGGAAAAGCAGAGGAGGTTTTGCCAAAGCTTTCCACAATATTGGATACAGAAAGGGAAAAGGCTGCCCTTGCAGAGCTTTCCGGTGTGATCGCTATTTTGCAGCAGCGCAGCCTTGACCGATTCGTTCGCGTGGACTTTTCCTTAGGCGCTTCCATGGCCTATTACAACGGCATCGTGTTCCGTGGTTATCTTTCCGGCATACCGGATACCGTGTTGTCCGGTGGTCAGTATGACCGCCTGGCATTGGGAATGGGCAAGCGCAGCCGTGCCATTGGCTTTGCGGTGCATATGGATGTGTTGGAGCGGCTGGAAACAGACCAGGATGCTTTTGATGTAGATGCGGTTCTTGTTTGCCGGGAAAACGAAGACCCGGTAGAGGTGAATCTGGCGGCATCTGCTTTGTTGGAAAAGGGGAGCCTTTTGGTTTGTACCCGAATTCCTGAGGGGTGCCGTGCAAGAGAAATTTATGAATTTATTGGTGGAGAGGCGAGAAAGGCAAATGGAAATGGTTAATATTGCTCTGCCAAAGGGTCGCCTTGGCGAAAAGGCCTATGGTATGATGAAACAGGCAGGCTACGGCTGTCCTGCTTTGGAAGAACCGGGCCGCAAGCTTATTTTTGAAAATAAGGAAGCCGGAGTGCGCTACTTTTGGGCAAAACCTTCGGATGTGGCGATCTATGTTGCCCGTGGCGCTGCGGACATTGGTGTAGTTGGCAAGGATATTCTGCTGGAATACCGACCCCAAGTCTATGAACTGGCAGATCTGCAGATCGGCAAATGCCGCATGGCAGTGGCCGCCCCGGAGAACTTCCGGGATGTACCCGGCAGAACCCTCCGGGTAGCTACCAAATTTCCTGCCATCGCCGGTAAGTACTATAACGAAAAGAACCGACAGATCGATATTATTGAGCTTCACGGCTCTATTGAGCTTGCGCCCATTCTCGGTCTGTCCGATGTGATCGTGGATATCGTGGAAACCGGCACGACCCTGAAAGAAAATGGCCTTGTTCCTATGGAGGACATCGTGCCCATCAGTGCAAGACTGATCAGCAATATCTCTGCTTGGAAATTTAAGCCTCAAATCACCGAGATCCAGAAAGCGCTTATGGAAGTTGTTGGAGGAGACAAATGATTCGCATACTCAGTTACGGGCAAATACCCGACAGTGAGATTTTTTCTCGCATTGTGCCCGGCGCATCGGTTGCGCCTGCGGTGGAGGAAATTTTAAATACCGTCCGGCAAAAGGGCGACGAGGCAGTTGCGGCCTATACGGAGAAATTTGATGGCGCCAAGTTAGATGCCTTGGAAGTAACCGACGCGGAAATAGACGAGGCTATGAACGGGGCCACCCCGGAATTTCTACGGATTTTAAACCTTGCGTCGGACAATATCCGCAAGTTCCACGCAATGCAAAGCCGCAGCGGCTTTTCTTACAGCGAGGATAAGGGCGTCATCAAGGGGCAGAAAGTAACCCCAATTGAGAACGTAGGTATCTATGTTCCCGGCGGCACTGCTGCCTATCCGTCCACCGTGCTGATGGACACCATTCCTGCGAAAATCGCAGGCTGCAAGCAAATTGTAATGGTCACACCCCCGGACAAAAACGGCAAGATAGCCCCGGCAGTCCTTGCTGCCGCAAAAATTGCCGGTGTTGACCGCATTTTTAAAATGGGCGGCGCCCAGGCCATCGGCGCATTGGCCTATGGCACCCAGTCCGTTCCCAAGGTGGATAAAATCGTCGGCCCTGGAAACGCCTATGTGGCAGAAGCCAAGCGGCAGGTATTTGGCCTTGTTTCCATTGATATGATCGCAGGCCCCAGCGAGATCTTGATTATCGCTGACGGGAAAAGCGACCCCAAAACCGTGGCAGCAGACCTGCTGTCTCAAGCGGAGCACGACCGTCTTGCTTCTGCCGTGCTGGTAACCGAGAGCCGTGACCTTGCCTTGGCAGTGCAGGCGGAACTGGAAAAGCAAATTCCGCTGCTCCCAAGAGCAGAAATTGCCCGGGCATCCATTGAAAATAACGGTAAGATCATCGTTGCCGACTCCATTGAGAATGTGATAAAGGTGGCAAATATCATCGCTCCGGAGCACTTGGAGCTGATGGTCGACGAGCCCTTTGCATACCTTAAAGACATTGAAAATGCCGGCTCTGTATTTATGGGCAGATACTGTCCGGAAGCATTGGGCGACTATTTGGCAGGCCCGAACCACACCTTGCCCACCAGCGGCACGGCTCGGTTCTCAAGCCCACTGTCTGTTGACGATTTCGTAAAAAAGAGCCAGTTTATTTACTATACCAAAGAAGCGATATCTGACTGCGCTGCTGATGTTGCCTATTTTGCCCGTATGGAGGGGCTGGAGGCTCACGCTCGCAGCGCTGAAGTAAGAATTGAGGAAGACAAATGAGTCGTTTCATCGGAAATCCGTATAAAGACCTGTCTGCCTATGTCCCAGGTGAACAGCCACGGGATATGCAGTACATAAAACTTAATACAAACGAGAACCCTTATCCGCCGGCGCCCCAGGTGCTAACATCGGTGGGGAGTAACGAGATCGCACTTTTGCGCTTGTATAGTGACCCCACCTGCAAGGCGCTAAAAGAGAAACTCGCTGCATTGGAAGGGGTAAAAACAGAAAATGTCTTTATCAGCAACGGCTCTGATGAGGTTCTAAGCTTCCTGTTTATGGCCTATGCAAAGAATAATGGCGTTGCCTTCCCGGACATTACCTACGGCTTTTATAGCGTGTACGCCGCCCTCTATGGGACTGAGGCAACTGTTCTCCCTCTGAAAGAGGATTTCACCATCGATTGCGATGGCTACTGCCATCTTCATAAGATGGTGGTGATCGCCAATCCCAATGCGCCCACAGGCATCAGTGCACCGGTATCTGCTATTGAGAGCATCATCGCCTCGAACCCCAATAACATTGTGGTCATCGATGAAGCCTATGTGGACTTTGGGGGAGAGAGCTGCTTGCCCCTTATCCGGAAGTATGATAACCTTGTGGTGGTGCGTACATTCTCCAAATCCCGGAGTTTTGCCGGCGGTAGACTTGGCTACGCCTTCGCCTCTGAAGCCGTTATTGCAGATTTGGAAAAGCTGCGCTACGCCACCAATCCCTATAATATTGACCGCTTGACCTTGCTCCTGGGTGAGAAGATCATTGACAATCAAGACTATACCATAGACACCTGCCGGAAAATCATTGCGACTCGTGAAAGAACCTATAAAAACCTTGCGGATATGGGCTTTTCTGTGATCCCCAGCGACAGCAATTTCCTTTTTGCAAAGTACCCCGGCATACCGGGAAAATACCTTTACGAACGCCTGAAAGCCCGTGGGATACTGATTCGCCATTTCCCGGCAGAGAGGATAAAAGACTATATTCGCATCACCATTGGCACAGACGAGGAAATGGACACCTTCTGCGCCGTGATTGGGCAGATTTTGGAGGAAACGGCAAATGCGAACAGCTGAAATCAAACGAACCACAAAGGAGACGGATATTTTCCTTACTCTGAATTTAGATGGCAATGGCAAAAGTGAAATTCGTACCGGCTGTGGCTTTTTGGATCATATGCTGACCCTTTTTGCCTCCCACGGCAGATTTGATCTGACGGTAAAATGTGACGGAGATACCTATGTGGACGACCATCACACCGTTGAGGATGTGGGCATTTGCTTAGGTCTTGCCTTTGCAAAAGCCCTTGGGGAGAAACGGGGCATCAACCGTTATGGCAATTTCTATCTGCCCATGGACGAAGCTTTGATCCTGACAGCGCTGGATATTTCCGGCAGAGCAACTCTAAACTATCGCCTGGATATCCCAACGCAGAAGATCGGCACTTTTGATACGGAGCTTATTGAGGAATTCTTCCTTGCCTTTGTCCGCAACTGCCCCATGAGTCTCCACGTTATCAAGCTGGCAGGCAAAAATTCTCACCACATTGCGGAGGGCGCTTTCAAATCCTTTGCCCGAAGCCTGAAATCGGCTGTTGCCATCGACGAGAAATTTGCCGGAGAGATCCCGTCTACAAAGGGTGTGCTGTAATGGTTGGTATTATTGACTATGGGGTAGGAAATCTCTTTTCCTTAGAGGCGTCCTTTCGTCGCATAGGCGCCCAGGTGCTGGTTTCCAACGACCCTGAGAAACTAAATGCTTGCGACCGGCTGGTGCTGCCTGGGGTTGGCGCTTTTGAAGATGCGGCAAAAAAGCTGCACGAGAGCGGCCTTGGGGAATATCTGAAGCAGCAGGCTGCTTCCGGAAAGCCCATTTTAGGCATCTGCCTGGGTATGCAGCTTCTTTTTGAGAAAAGCTTTGAGTATGGCGAGCATAAGGGCTTAGGCCTGCTTTCCGGCAGCGTCGTGCCTATGGCAGGGGTCATTCCTCAAGACCTGAAAATTCCCCATATGGGCTGGAATCAGCTGATCTTTACCAAAAACTCCCGGCTCTTTGTCCATATTTCCAATGGCGACTATGTCTATTTTGTCCATTCCTATTACGCCAGCGATTGCCCCGACAGCGTATCTTCCGTAGCTGAATACGGCAAAAAGCTGACAGCTTCCGTGGAAAAGGACAATATTCTCGGCTGTCAGTTCCACCCGGAAAAGAGCGGCAGCGTTGGACTGAACATACTCAAAGCATTTTGCGAGGTGTAGTATATGCATATATTTCCTGCCATTGATTTATATGGCGGCAAGGCTGTCCGCCTTTATAAGGGCGATTATGCCCAAATGACAGTGTACAGCGACGACCCGGCTGCCGTTGCAGCAAGCTTTTACAGTGCCGGTGCGCGGTTTTTGCACCTTGTAGACTTGGAGGGCGCAAAGCTTGGCACGACCCCTAATTTATCCACCATACAGGCAATCCGCAAAAATAGCGATATGTTCATTGAGGTCGGCGGCGGTATCCGGAATATGGATACGGTGAAAACCTACCTGTCCATCGGCGTTGACCGGGTGATCTTGGGTACGGCTGCGGTGGAAAACCCGGATTTTCTCCGGGAAGCGGTCAGCACCTACGGAGAGAAAATTGCTGTCGGCATCGACATTAAAGATGGCTTCGTTGCCATAAAAGGCTGGACAGAGAAAAGCGCCTACACGGCAGATGCCTTCTTCCAAAAGCTCCAAACCCTTGGCGTGTCCACCGTGATCTGCACCGATATCTCCCGGGACGGCGCAATGCAAGGCACAAACCGTGCGCTCTACCGGGAACTGTCTGACAAATACAAAATGCAGATTATTGCCTCCGGTGGTGTCAGCAGCCTGGAAGATATCATCGCCTTGGGACAAATGGATCTTTACGGTGCCATCATCGGCAAAGCTTACTATACCGGCGCAATTGACTTAAAGGAAGCCATTGAGGTAGCCAAATGATAACAAAACGAATTATCCCTTGCCTGGATGTAAAAGACGGACGGGTGGTAAAGGGAACGAACTTTCAAGGCCTTGCAGATGTAAATTCCCCGGTGGAGCTGGCAAGATTTTATAGCGAATGTATGGCTGACGAGCTGGTGTTTTACGACATCACCGCCTCCAGTGAGGGCAGAAAACTGTTTACAGACATTCTGACGGAGGTAGCAAGAGAGATCTTTATTCCTCTTACCGTTGGCGGCGGTATTAACAGCCTATCGGATTTTGAACGGGTACTAAAATCCGGTGCGGATAAAGTCAGCGTCAATTCCGGTGCGATCCGCAATCCGGAGCTTGTGAGCGAGGCTGCCCGTGTGTACGGCAACCAATGCGTCGTCCTTTCCGTAGATGTGAAACGGGTGGACGGTGCGTTCCGGGTATTTAGCAAGGGCGGTCGGGAAGATACGGGTATGGAGGCCATTTCCTGGATACGCCAATGCGTAGAACGTGGCGCCGGTGAGGTGGTGGTCAACTCCATTGATACCGATGGCGTGAAAAAGGGCTTTGACCTGCCTCTTTTGGAAGCGGTGAGCAACGCTGTGGATGTGCCGGTGATCGCCTCCGGTGGCGCTGGCTGTATGGAAGATTTTATTACATTGTTTCAAACATTGCCCAAGGTGGATGCCGGTCTTGCAGCCTCCATTTTTCACTTTGGTACGGTGCAAATTCCGGAGCTGAAAGCAGTTCTTCGGGAAAATAATATTTCTGTGAGGTTATGAGTATGCTGGATAAACTGAAATTTGACGAAAAGGGTCTTATCCCTGCCATCGTTGTGGACGACGTGACAGGTCAGGTGCTGACCCTTGCCTATATGAACCGGGAGAGTCTGCAGATTTCTATGGAAAAGGGACTGACTTGTTTTTACAGCCGTTCCCGGCAAGAACTGTGGCTGAAAGGGGAGACCAGCGGCAATTATCAGCACATCGTCTCGATCACTGCCGATTGCGATTATGATGCTTTGGTGGTTCGGGTAACAAAGGACGGCCCTGCTTGCCACACAGGGGAAGAAAGCTGTTTTCATAACCTGCTTGTTGGCAATGAAAGCTTTTCTTTAGACGGCCTTTATCAGCTGCTCCTTGGCCGCAAGGAGAATTTGCCCGAGGGCTCTTATACCACCTACCTGTTCCAAAAGGGCATCGATAAGATCCTCAAGAAGGTAGGCGAGGAATGTACCGAGGTCATCATTGCCGGCAAAGCAAGCGATAAAAAGGAAACCATCTACGAGATCGCAGATCTTGCTTATCACGTAATGGTGCTGATGGTGGAAATGGGTATCTCCGTTGAGGATGTCCACAAAGAACTTGCCTCCCGGCATATCATTGACCATAAGGTGAAGCAGGAAAAAATGACCAAATGATCTTGCGATTTTTCGGCGTTTTTACCATATGCAATTTTATCGGATTATGGTATAATTAAGTCGTTATCAGCAGAGATTGGAAGGACGTGTCAGGATGTACGCCAGAGAGCAGAATGTGGTCTACGGTATCCACGGTGTCTGTACCATCGTAGACATAGAAGAGAAAACCGTTGACCGTAAGATGGTGCAGTACTATGTCCTTGCGCCCATTTCACAACCGGGGGCAAAGTACTATGTTCCGGTACATAACGCCCTTGCCGTCAGCAAAATGCGGCTGCTGCTGACCCGAGACGAGATCCTGTTTATGGTAAATGGAGCGCCGGAAAGCGCCGGCTGGGTGGATGAAGAAAACAAGCGCAAGCTTCTTTACCGGGAACTGATCGGCAATTGCGATCCCCAGGGGCTGTTTACGATGGTTCGCTTGCTGCAGCAGCACCGCCAGGAACAGTTTTCTCTTGGCAGGAAATTCCACGTCTGCGATGCCAATTTCCTGAAAGATGCCCAAAACCTCTTGGCAGGGGAATTTGCCTATGTCCTGGGCATCGACAAAACAGAAGCGATGCATATGTTTTAAAAGGCTACGAAAGTAGCCTTTTTAATTTTCAAACCGGATCTGTTGCCCTGTTACAAGAGGGAATGTGTGCAGCTGATTGCTGTCTAAATCCGTCTTTCTCATATCGATGGCTGTTATTTGCCGATTGCCGTAGGTGGTGTAGTAGTAAATTCCTTTCTCCGTATCGCAGCAGGAGGAATAGAGTGTCTTTTGAAATTGATCCCCCACACGCACACAGCCGTCGGGCTGCTCCACAGCGCCCAGTATATGGAAAAACTGGGAGAGACCGTCCTGCTGGGCATTGGAGCTGTGTTTGACAAATACACCCCGCACAAATCGGGATGCAGAGGAAAAATCTCCCGGAAGCCCCATAGCGCCCATACCACGACTGTATGGCTCTAAGGCAACCCCTGGGGCAATTTTGTTTTCAGGCCCTTGGGAGGAAAGGGACATAAAATTGCAAAGGGTGGTCATCTGCATAGGAAAAGGCGGATTGTTTGTCAGTACCCCCACGGGATTTTCATATACCTGTAACCCATCCTTTGTGGACTCTATAACCAACGCTGTATTTCGGTCTGCAATCAGCCAGTGTAGGGGCGTTGTTGGCAGCTCCCCATAGCATTCGTCGGTGATCAAACTGTCCAATAGCAGCGCATGCGCCTCGCTGCAATCCTTGCATACACTCAGCAGATACCCTATCAGGTCATAAGAGGGAATGTTCCTTTTGTTTTTGACAGGCTTGTGATACACCGCATTTCCCGGGAAATTTAGTGCCGCTGCGCTTAATCCCATTTCGTTTGTTCCATCAAAGAACAGGGGGTACCCATTTATTACCGTTGCCATGCCGATCAATGCATAATGCTTTTGAAGGGCACATAAAGGGGAATGTCTTGGGGCGACCACCACCTGCTCCTGCCAGTGATGCTCCAGATCCAAATTCCGTCCAAAATATTGCATGTAGGATATTGCCGTACACATACCATCGCCTCCTGAAGGTAGCTTTCCACAGGAAAAATATTTTATGAATTTAGAAAATTTCCTGTCCACAAAGGGCAAATTATGCTATAATAAGAAAAACGGAAAAAGGAGAACACGATGCTTTATTTGATTCGTCACGGGGAAAGTACGTCCAATGTGGATAAGACCTTTACAGGCCAGCAAAATGCCTCTCTTACAGACCTTGGCCACCGCCAGGCCGCCTGTATCCAAAGCTATTTTTTAGGTATTCCTATTGACAGGATTTTGTCCTCTGACCTTTCCCGTGCCTATGATACAGCGCTGCCCCTATCAAAAGTGAGCCGTGTTCCCATTGAAACCACGCCCCAGCTGCGTGAAATCTATGGCGGCAAATGGGAAGGGGAGCGATTTGCAGATTTGCAGTACCTTTACCCTGAGGACTATGCCCTGTGGCGCTATGATATTGCCGCAGCCAGACCCACAGACGGGGAGTCTATCGTGGAGATAAGCCAGCGTATATGCAGCGCCGTGGAGGCGTTTGTACGCACCCACCCGGAGGAAAATATCGTGATCGCCACCCACGCCGTTCCCATTCGCGTAATGCTCACCAAATGGCTGACAGGCGGCGTCAGTGGGATGCAGGATATCCCTTGGGTACCTAACGCATCTATCAGCAAGGTTGATTTTATAAATGGGAAATTTAAGCCTGTGGAGATCGGCATTACCACCCACTTAGAGGGAATGATCACCAATCTCCCAGGTAAAATATAATAAGAAAAGGGAGACTGGCCAAATCCCCCTTTTCCACAGTGTTATTATAGCACATAGTTTTCAAAAAATCTTCCCATTTTTTTCCCAACCCCGGAATTTCAAAAACAGCGAAAAGCCGCTGTGCGTCTACACATTTTGCCCCTACCGGAAATCGACATTCCAATGTATACATGTATACAAAGCCCAAAGACAGGAACCGCAAGCAGGGCATTCCGATTTTCACCCAGACGAATGGTGTTGCCGGAGTGCCGACCGGGAGTGTATATAAGCCCCTATTTTCCTTTTTCTTTTTATTTACCTGATTCTTTTTCTTTCTCTTTGTATTTTTCTTTTTCTTTTTCTTTTACTTTATCTTATTCTTGCTGAGACAAGTTGTCACCACTCAAAGGATCAGCTGACCATCTATCCCATAGGGTTCAGCACCTGAAAAACCGCAGAAATAAAGAACTTTTCTGTTCCCAGTCGGTTTGACGCAACGGTGGCGTAAAGGGAAAAATATTTATAAATTTGAAACTTTCTTCCAAATTATGGGCATACTTACCGGAAAAACAGCGAAGGAATTTGCGTACATATGTCTGTGCCGTCCATTCTGCGCCTAAACTGCCACCAAGATGGCTCTATAAAGGCGCTGTATTCTGCCGATTTTGCCGTTCCTATGGGCTCGATTGGCTTAAAAACCGCGCAAAAAGCACCCTCTGTGGAAAAGTCTGTTAATAACCTGTGGAAACCACTGTATAAGCTGTGGAAAACTACCGATTGCCTGTGGATAACACAGATGCGGCATTTCTCTTTCAGGACTTGACAACATAGTAAATATCCTATATAATGGCAAAGCTAACGGGGTGTGGCGAAGTTTGGTATCGCGCTTGGTTCGGGTCCAAGAGGCCTCGGGTTCGAATCCCGACACTCCGACCAAAAAGACAGCAGGAGCAATCGCTCCTGCTGTCTTTTTAGTTGCAATGTATCC
>JAZKXS010000012.1:0-1387 GCA_045611745.1 Faecousia sp. | reverse complement strand
CAAGCGGAAAAATGAATATGAACTAAAGAAATTTCTGATCCGCGACGGGAAAAAACACCCGGTTGCGATTATTTGCCCCGGAGGCGGTTATGCTTCGGTTTGCAGCTTTTTGGAGGGAAGACCCTATGCGAAGCTGCTTAATAAAATGGGGTACGCGGCTATTGTGGTGTACTACCGAGTGGGCGAAAAGGCGCATTTTCCTGCGCCGCAGGAGGATCTTGCGCGAGCGGTAAAGGAGACAATGGACCATGCAGACAAATGGAACGTCGATATAAATGACTATTCCGTGTGGGGATCTTCGGCCGGTGGTCACTTGGCGGCCTGTTTTGGAACGGAACCTCTGGGCTATAAGCGGTACGGGCTGCCGAAACCTACTGCAATTATACTTACTTACCCTGTGATAACCATGGGGGAAAAGACCCACCAAGGCTCCCGGGATCGGTTGCTTGGTGAGCTGCCGGATGAAGAACTGATCCGTATGTATAGCGTTGAACGGCAGGTTACGCAGGATTATCCACCCACCTATATCTGGTGCGGAGATGCGGATCAAACGGTAGATCCTGACAATAGCCGTATGCTGGAAAAGGCACTACTTGACAAAGGGGTACGTTGTCAAAAAAGGGAATTCACCGGCGTCGGTCATGCGGTTGGCCTTGGAAAAGGGACGGCAGCTTGGGGATGGCTTGCGGAGGCTGTGGCTTTTTGGAAAGAATGTAAAAACGAGAAGGGAAATTGAAATGAAAGAGGTAACGCTGGGGCTTGGCGGTGGCAGTATGATACAGATCGCCAACAGGACACTCACACAAATGATGTCCTATCTGATTGACACGCCGGAAGGTGGCGCTGTGATGATCGATGGCGGAAACTGCTGTCCGGAGGACGCGCAGAATTTATATGCGGAGTTAGAAAAGAGAGGGAAATGCGTAGACTTTTGGCTCATTACCCACGCCCATTCTGACCACCTCGGATCTCTTCTGTGGTTGATGGAAAACCTGCCGGAATTTGATCTTCAAATTAAAAAGCTTTGCTTTTCTTTCCCGACCCAGGAGTGGCTGGATAAGAAAGAGGAAGCGGCAATGAATAAGCGTTTTGCAGAGGAAGTAAAGCGCCATCATATTCCCGTTACTACACCCCGGGCAGGAGATCGTTTCTCGTGCCGTGGCGTGGAAATTGAGATCGTCAGCGTGCCGGAGGAATATGAAAGCTATCCCAATATCAATTCCACAAGTATGATTTCCGTTGTGCATTTCCCGAAAAGAGATGTGCTGTTCCTTGGAGATTTTGATGTTCACGGACAGGCAGAGTTTTTGAGAAAACACGATGCAGCTACTATCCGGAAGGATATTGTGCAGATGGCGCACCACGGGCAAGACGGTGTAGATAAGGC
>JAZKXS010000011.1:0-3262 GCA_045611745.1 Faecousia sp. | reverse complement strand
GTGTATTGGCTGGAATTATGATGTTTGTTACAGAAGATGTGAAAATTGGCGCAATTTTTAATTGCTGGTTGCCCCTTTTGTATGCCGGTATTCTTTCTTCCGGTGTTGCCTACTCTATGCAAGTCTTAGGGCAGCAACGGGTAGAGTCTAACACCGCCTCCATTATTATGAGTATGGAAAGTGTTGTGGCTGCTCTGTGTGGCTGGCTCATCTTGAAAGAAACGATGACCCTTTGGGAGCTTTTGGGCTGCGGACTTGTATTTGCCGCTGTTATCCTATCACAAATCACACAGAAAAAGACGCATTGACCGAAAGTCAATGCGTCTTTTTGTTATTTCTTGTCGTTTTCAATGATGCGCTTCATGGCTTCGATGCCAACACGGATAGCACGGCTGGTATCCTCGGTCATGGGCATAAAGAGGCCTGCCTTTTCCCGTTCCTGATTCCACACTGCGTGGAAGCAGCTGCCGCAGCGGACACCCAGAGCAGATGCCACCACAAATAGGGCTGCAGATTCCATTTCGCTTGCCTTGACGCCCAAACGCTTCCAAGACTCCCATTTTTGCTGCAGTTCATAATATACAGGAGATTTCTCCGGAGCGTGCTGACCATAGAAGGAATCCTTGCACTGTACAACACCCGTATGGGTGGGATAACCCAACGCCACAGAAGCATCACGGAGCGCCAATGTTACATCAAAGTCAGCAACTGCAGGAAATTCCGCTGGCGCATACTCAAAAGAGGTATGCTCAAAACGGATCGCGCCGGTGGCAACTACCACATCGCCGGGCATAACATCCATATGGATGCCGCCACAAGTGCCCACACGGATAAAGGTATCTGCACCGATCTTGACCAGTTCTTCCATAGCGATCGCGGCAGAAGGGCCGCCGATGCCGGTAGAGCAAACGGAAACCTTTTCTCCACAGAGGTAGCCGGTGTAGATATTATACTCCCGGTTCATACCAATATGGACAGGATTATCAAAATAAGCTGCGATTGCCTCACAGCGGCCGGGGTCACCGGGAAGAAACACATATCTTCCCACGTCCCCCTCGGAGCAGTTAATATGATACTGTTTTTCAGTTGCTTGCATAATTCTCTCTCCTTAAAACAAACTTACTTGGTTAGAATCGGGCAAAGAGCCAAAAGCGCCGGCATCCTTGAGCATTTGAATGTGGGTTTTACTAACCTTGGGACAAGCGGCAGCCACTTCCTCGATGGAAATAAACTCCCGGTTTTCCCTACCCTTCATTAAATCCCAGGCCGCACTTTCGCCAAGGCCGGAAATGGATACAAAGGGTGGGCGCAGCTTCCCGTCCTCGATGAGGAATTTGGTGGCGTGGCTCTTATAAATATCTAAGGGCAAAAATTCAAAACCACGGAGGTAATATTCATAAGCAACCTCCAAAGTCGTCAGCAGGTCCTCTTCCTTATCTGTTGCGTTTTCGTTGGTAGAAATCGCCTTAATGTGGGCCTTTACATCCTCCATACCGTTTGTCATCATCAGAGCATCAAAGCCGCCCTTTTGACTTCTGCGGTAGAAATAAGCCGCATAAAACGCCAGAGGATAATTGACCTTAAACCACGCAATACGAAACGCCATCATAACATAGGCAACTGCGTGGGCTTTAGGGAACAAGTACTTGATCTTCTTGCAAGAATCAATATACCAATCGGGAACACCTGCGTCGATCATCTCCTGCTCTGCGCCATCAGGCAGTCCTTTGCCTTTACGGACAGATTCCATAATCTTAAACGCCCGCTTTTCGGGAAGTCCCACAGAAATGAGGTAAATCATAATATCGTCACGACAGCCGATGGTTTGATCCACCCGGGCAGTACCGGAAACGATCAAGTCCTTAGCATTCCCCAGCCACACATCCGTACCGTGGGTATAACCGGAAATTCGCACCAAGAAATCAAACTTTTCCGGTTTTGTGTCCAGCAAAACCTCACGGGTAAACCGGGTATTAAATTCCGGAACAGCCACCGCACCTGTTGGGCCTAAAATAGGATCGTTTTCATAACCCAAAACTTTGGACGATGTGAAAATAGACATGGTTTTCTTATCGTCCAAGGGAATGGTCTTGGCATCCACCCCAGTGTCGTCCTCCATCATACGGATCATGGTAGGGTCATCGTGTCCCAGCATATCCAGCTTCAGGAGGTTTTCTTCCATAGAATGGTATTCAAAGTGGGTTGTGATCTGGTCAGAATGGGGGTCGTCTGCCGGGTGCTGAACGGGGCAGAAATCCCAAATTTCATTTTCTTGGGGAATAACCACAAGGCCACCGGGATGCTGACCTGTGGTGCGTCGTACGCCTACGCATCCGGCAGCCAAGCGGTTTTCTTCTGCACGGGAAACCACCTTGTTTCGTTCGTCCAGGAATTTCTTAGCGTAACCGAATGCCGTCTTTTCCGCCACCGTACCGATGGTACCGGCACGGAACACGTGGGATTGACCAAACATTTCCGTGCAGTATGCGTGGGCTCTTGCCTGATATTCACCGGAGAAGTTCAAGTCAATATCCGGAACCTTGTCACCACCAAAGCCCAAGAAAGTTTCAAAGGGTATATTAAATCCGTCCTTTTCGTATTGCGTACCGCAATGGGGGCAAACCGCATCAGGCAAATCCGCGCCACAGTTGTAGCCCTCAGGAACATTCAGCTCCGTATGCTTGCAGTCTGGGTTCGGGCAACGGTAGTGGGGTGGGAAGGAATTAACCTCTGTGATACCCGAAAGATAGGCAACAATGGACGAACCAACAGAGCCTCGGGAGCCAACCAAGTAACCGTTTTCCAAAGAATTCTGCACCAGCTTTTGGGCAGACATATAGATCACATCGTAATGACAAGTGATAATGTCGTTAAGTTCTGTTTCCACACGGCGCACCATCGATTCCGGAGGATTTTCTCCATAAAGGCGATGGAATTTGCCGTAAACCAAGTTTTTCAAGTCCTCGACAGAGTTCTCGATTTTCGGAGCAAACAGGTTGTGCGGCACAGGGCGAACCGTATCGCACATATCCGCAATGAAGTTCGGGTTATCGATAACAATTTCCTTTGCTTTTTCCGCGCCTAAATAGCTAAATTCCGCAAGCATTTCGTCGGTAGTACGGAAATATAGAGGGTTATCCTTGTCCGCATCGTCAAAGCCCTTGGTTGCCAGCAGAATATGACGGAATATCTCATCTTCAGGATTTAAGAAGTGGACGTCACCGGTAGCAACTACCCGTTTGCCCATTCTTTCACCCAACTC
>JAZKXS010000010.1:0-4629 GCA_045611745.1 Faecousia sp. | reverse complement strand
TTCCATGACCGGCGGTGGTGTTCAGACCCCCGGCTTTATGGGTCACGGCAAGCACTTCATCTCCTCTAAGAAGTTTATCGCAGCCGAAGGCGGCCCCGGCCGTATCGTCTGGATGCCCAAGATGCTGAAGGATCAGATGCGTGAGCGCCTGGATGCAACCGTTCTGGAAATGTACGGTGTTGAAAACTTCACCGATATGATCGGCGACGAGACCATCTGCACCGAGGATCCCGAGGAGCTGCTGAACTTCCTGAGCGAAGTCGGCCACCCCGTCCTGGGTATGGAACCGTTTGATATGTAATTCCTACAAAAATCCCCCAACTCACCTGAGTTGGGGGATTTGTTCTCTTGTAGAGAGATTTAGACAGGGCGACCACCGGTGGTCGCCCCTACGGGGTGTTTTCCTCCTTAATTTCCGGTAGTAGCTCTAACTGCCGAACCCAGTCTAAAAGAAATTTTGATAAGTATTCCTTTGAAACAAAATCCTTCTCTTTGTTTTCCTTTTGCGCAAATTTTTCGCAGGCTTTTTGATCCGGTTTTTTGTTTTTTATGCGAGGCAGTACACAGTGCCCACAATATACGCGAAATATTCCCCTTTCGTCCAATCCATAGTGCTGACGAAAATGTTTGCAATTTTGACAAGTTTGACCTTCCATACCAATCACACTCTTTCTTTGATGTAACATAAAAATAACACCATTTGGTATTATTGTCAATAGCACCAAATGGTTTTATGTTATATTTTTTCAAAAGGAGGGGTACTTATGAAATATCAACGCATTGCTGATCTTAGAGAAGATGCCGACCTGAAGCAAGAAACTATTGCTAAATTACTTGGAACAAGCCAAACACAATATAGTAGATGGGAACGAGGGGAAAGGGAAATACCGTTTCACCATGCCATCACGTTGGCAAAATATTATAAAGTCAGCCTTGATTACATCGCTGGATTGACAAACAATAAAAATGGTGACGCTAAACTAAAATAAAGAAAAGGGGACACCCTATGAGAGAAATGAAGAAAGTATCTGATTCCTTTACCGAGCAGCAATATCTGATTTGCCCGGCCCACATCAACCATTACGGACGGCTCTTTGGCGGACAGCTTCTGAAGTGGATCGATGAACTGGCAGGCATCGTTGCCATTCGCCACTGTGGCGGCACGGTTACGACCGCAGCCATTGACAACCTGCAATTTCAGGCACCGGCCTATACGGGAGATATGATCGTTTTGCAGGGTTCGGTTACCTATGTTGGCCGTACTTCTATGGAGGTGCGGATCGACACCTACCGGGAAGCCCTGGACGGCAAAAGAGAAATGATCAACCGTGCCTATATGGATATGGTGTGCATCAACTGTAAAGGCGAGCCTACCGAAGTGCCGGATTTACTCCTTGAAACCGAGGAGCAGCGCCAGGAATACGAAGCCGCCAAAAAACGCAAGCAAATGCGCAAACAACGCCGCCAAGAAGGCTTTTAAGAAAACAAAACCTACCCATTTTTGTAAATGGGTAGTTTTTGCTTTCTATAAAGTATACGATTGCCCGGTTTTTTTAATAAAAAACGCAAAGTAGGCATATATTGTGTTGACAAAGGATATAATGAGGAGTATAATTTACAATGGCACACAAAATTAAATAATCGGTAAAGGTATTTTTATTTAGAGGGATACTCTGTGTTTCTGTACTTATTTTTATAAGAAATGAATTTGGCAAAAGTGCGAATTCCGATCTTGTAAAATGGATACAGAAGCTTAGTATCTGTCCTTACTGATTTCGTTTTGTGTGACAGCAACTGGAGTTTGCATTTTTCGGTGTGTACGACTTCGGTTGTGCACACTTTTTTGTTTTCAGGGAGGATTTGTATGAAACGTTCTACAACAATCAAAGTATTAACAGTGATTGTTCTGCTGGTGTCTCTTACCATGCTTGTTGCCTGTGAGAAACACGAATGTTCTTTCGACAGCTGGACAACAATTGTCAATGCAACTCACACAGAAACTGGATTAAAGCAAGCGATCTGCTCCTGCGGAGAGACAAAGCTTGAAACAATCCCCAAGACCGAAGAACATGCATATAGCGCATGGGCACTTGTTAAGGATAGAACCTGTACCGAAGCGGGACTGGAAGAAAGAGTTTGTATTTGCGGCGCAAAGGACTCCCGTACGATTCCTGCAGCGCACGATGCGCTTAAGGAATACATCGCTCTGGAGGCAACCTGCGAAGAAGACGGCTTAAAGCATTTTGACTGCGAGCTTTGCGAAAAGACCATTTCTGAAGAGATCATTCCTGCAACAGGCCATAAAGCACAAGCAGAGTGGGTCGTTATTACCGATGCGGATTGTGAAAATGCCGGAATTAGCCATCTTTCCTGCGAGACTTGTAAAATTGTGCTCGAAGAAAAGGCTATTCCTGCTACCGGTCATAGCTATGCGAAAGAGAACGATGGCTGGGTACTTATTGATGATAACGATTGCGCTACAGATGATACAAAGACAAGAGCATGTACCGTTTGCGGCAAAGAGGAGAGCGAGACAGTTCCTGCTGCGCACAGATGGGAAACTGTTGGCGTGAAGCAACCTGCTACTTGCACCGCAGATGGTTCTGAACGTCATATCTGCACATTGTGCGGTGTTGATGAAGATGTAACCCTTCCTGCAACTGGCCATAGCTATGAATGGGCAACAAAAACAGAAGCTACCTGTACTGAAAATGGCTGGAAAGAAGAAAAGTGCACTGCTTGTGGAGATGTTTACGCAACAGAGAGAATTGCTGCCACGGGTCATAATTATGTAGAGGTTATTGATGCCAAAGCAACCTGCACCGTAGCTGGCGAACAGCACAAGGAATGTGCTGTTTGCAAGGAGCTGCTTGCCGGTAGCAAGGAAGCTATCCCTGTGGATGACCATGACTTTGGCGATTGGATCGTAACACAGGCGGCTACCTGCACTGCGGAAGGCAAACAGGTAAGATATTGCTGCTGCTGTGGCGCTGAGGAAAAGGAAGTTCTTGCCATCATTGACCATGTTTACAGTTGGGTCTATGCTTCTGAGGCGGATATGCCTACCTGCACAAAGGACGGCAAGCAGTCTTGGGTTTGCGCTGGCTGTGGAGACAATCAAGGAACGAACCCTGTAAAAGCCACAGGCCACTCCTACAAAGAAGTGGTAACCGCACCTACCTGCACAGCAGAAGGCTACACAACCCATACCTGCGCAGCTTGCGGTGATGAATACGTTGATTCCAAGACCGAAAAAGCAGGCCACAAATTTGACCACTGGACTGTAACAAAGGCTGCTACCTGCACAGCAGAAGGCGAGCAGGTAAGATATTGCGTTGATTGCAACGCTTCCGAGAAGGAAGCAATCCCCGCACTTGCGCATACATATAATTGGACTGTAACTACTCCTGCAACCTGCCTGACTGCAGGTGAAGAGAAGAACATCTGCGATTGCGGTGACTTTATTGCGACAAAGGTCATTGATGCTTTGGGTCACGATATGGGCGAAATGCAAATCGTAAAGGCTGCTACTTGCACGGTAAACGGTGAAGGCGAATATCTTTGCCAGAGAGAAGGCTGCAAGCACAAAGAAACAGCAGTTATCGAGGCTGCCCATAGCTGGACAACCGAGCAGGTTCTGAAGGCTCCTACTTGCACCGAAGAGGGCAAGGCCATTCAGCATTGTACTGTATGTGGCGCTGAGAACAACATCGTGCTTGATAAAGTTGAGCACAATATGGCATGGATTGAAAAGACACCCAATGTGACAAAAGAAGGTGTCACTTGGGTAGATTCCAAGGCAACCTGCGAAAACAGTGGCTGCGCTTACTACAAGTGCACAGTATGTGACTATTACACCGGCGAGTTTAAGCTGACAGAGAAGCTTGCACATACACCTGCAGAAGAGTGGGTGATCGATGCACCTACCTGCACAGCAGACGGAAAAGCGCACCTGCATTGTGCTGAATGTGATGCGGAGATTCAAACCAAGCGGCTTCCTGCAACAGGCCACGTTGATATCAATTGGGTTGACAAGGAAAACATTGGTATCAGCAACTATGTTTGCACTTGCGGCAAGGTGTTTGATAAAATGTCCATCGGACTTGTTATCGAAGGCAATACCCTTGTAAGTGTTGGAACTTGCACAGCTAAGGAAGTATACCTGCCCGCTACCGTAACAAAGATCGCCGCAGGCGCATTTGACGGCTGCGAGACCATTACTGCAATCTATCTTCCTGCAGGCTTGACTGAAATCGGTGAAGATGCTTTCCGTGATTGCGCTAACCTTGCAGAGATCTATTTCGACGGAAGCAACGCAGCATGGGATAGCGTAAAGAAGGGCGCCGATTGGAATAAAAACGCAGGCGCTTGCGAAGTTAAGTAAATTAAAACCTCTCTTCGTACAACCTAAATAAGAAGATGGCAGACGTTTTTAACGTCTGCCATCTATTGTTTGCGGCAAATATAAGTTCCTATTCTCCTTTGATGCGGGCTTCGATTCGTTTCAGGGCATAAGCCATAGCGTCGTAGGTTTCTTTGCTGACGTGGTCGATGTAGTTGTTTTCATAGGCTTTCATCGTCGGATCTATCCGCACTACACGCAAAGGCTTTCCTTCCTCCCGGACGGTA
>JAZKXS010000009.1:0-14310 GCA_045611745.1 Faecousia sp. | reverse complement strand
TGCTGCTTTTTTTGTGATTGTTGCTCATTTTAAGCACCTCCCCTGAGGAGTATTGCCATATTTTCGGAGCATAAACCTCCTGGGCAAAAAATTGTTCTGCAGCCGCATTTCTTCCATCGAACGCGGCAAACTGATGGTATCGCCACAAAAAACCATTCTCCATTGCGGTTCATTGAAAAAATCTGACCCATTTTGTCGCATTTATAATTGACAAAGGGGATTTTTCCGATATAGTTATAATCAGTCATAATGACCCTACTATTCAAAAGAAATGGGGGAGGATAATGTCAAAAGAACTCATCAGACTCCAGGACCTCGTTATGGAGTTCGACGGGGAACGGATACTTGATGGTATCAATCTCTATATTAACGACCATGAATTTCTCACACTGCTTGGCCCTCCCGGCTGCGGCAAAACCACAACATTGCGCCTCATCGGTGGATTTTTAACACCCACCTCCGGTGATGTACTTTTTGATGGTCAGCGCACCAACGAAGTGCCTCCTTATAAGAGGCAGGTCAACACAATTTTCCAGCGCTACGCCCTGTTCCCTCACCTGGATGTTTATGACAACATTGCCTTCGGTCTGCGGGTAGCAAAGCTATCTAAGAGCGAGATCCAGGAACGGGTCACAGAAATGCTGGGCATTGTAGGCCTGAAAGGCTACGAGCACCGCCGTATCGATGCGCTTTCCGGCGGTCAGCAGCAGCGTGTTGCCATAGCCCGCGCATTGGTCAACCGCCCCAAGGTTCTCCTTTTGGACGAACCCTTGGCAGCACTGGACCTGCGGCTTCGCAAGGATATGCAGAACGAACTGAAGCGTATCCAGCAGGCAATGGGCATCACTTTTATTTATGTCACCCACGATCAGGAGGAAGCCCTTTCTATGTCCGACACTGTTGTGGTTATGGACAAAGGTCGTATCCAGCAGATTGGCAAGCCCGAGGACATTTACAACGAGCCGAAGAACGCCTTTGTTGCAGATTTTATCGGTGAGAGTAACATCCTTGACGGTGTTATGCTGGAGGACTACAAGGTTCGCTTCTTTGGACGCGCCTTTAAATGTCTGGATGCAGGCTTCGAACCAAATGAGCCCGTTGATGTGGTTATCCGCCCCGAGGACATTGACTTTGTTCCTGTGGAGGAAGGCCACCTTGTGGGTACGGTTACCTCTGTAACCTTTAAGGGTCTTAACTACGATATTATTGTTGACTTCCGCGGCTTCAAATGGCTGATTCAGACAACCGATTATCAGAGCGTTGGCGCCAAGGTAGGCATTCGGCTGAACCCGGAAGATATTCACGTTATGAAAAAGAGTGAATACTCCGGTATGTTTGGTGACTACAGCTCGTATTCTGCTGCTTATGACGAGCTGACGGAGGATGCCGATGATGAAGAAGAATAAATCTCTCCTGCTGAGCATCCCCTATGCCCTTTGGATGCTGGTATTTACCCTTATTCCCTTAGGTGTGGTGGCATATTACGCCCTGACAGACCCGGAAACAGGCAAATTCACCCTGCAAAACATTCAGGATCTGGGTATGTTTCTCCCCACCTTGGGCATCTCCACCGCTTATGCCCTGGTTTCCGCATTGATCTGTCTGCTGTTGGGTTATCCTGTGGCTTACTACATCGCCCATCGCACGCCGGTAATGCAGAAGATCCTGTATATGCTGGTAATGCTTCCTATGTGTATGAGCTTTTTGCTTCGCACACTGGCGTGGGTCGGCCTTTTGGAAAATAACGGCATTATCAATACGCTCCTTGGCGCTTTGCACTTAAAGCCCGTCACAATGATCGGCACACCGGGCGCTGTGATTTTAGGTATGGTCTACAACTACCTGCCCTATATGATCCTGCCCCTTTACGCCATCATCGTAAAGATCGACCAGCGGCTGATCGAAGCCGCAGAAGATTTGGGTTGCAGTGGTACTCAGGTGTTTTCCAAGGTGATCCTGCCCCTGTCTATGCCCGGTATTCTTTCCGGCATTACTATGGTCTTTGTGCCGGCAGTCTCCACCTTCTATATTTCCCAAAAGCTGGGTGGAACAGACACAATGCTCATCGGCGATATTATTGAGCGGCTCTTCAAGTCTGCTGGCAATCCCAATCTGGGTGCGGCCCTTAGCCTTGTCTTAATGCTGCTGGTATTTATCTGCACCGGCGTTATGAACCGCTTGGGCGGTGACGAGGAAGGCGGTGTGGTGGTATGAAAAAGACCAATAAGCTCATCACCGTGCTGATCTTCATTTTCCTGTATATCCCCATGGCCGTTTTGATCATCGGCTCTTTCAATACAGGAAAAAGCCTCAGCCATTTTGAAGGATTTACCCTAAAGCAGTATGCAGAGCTATTTAAGGATCAAGATCTGCTGGCTCTGTTGGGCAATTCCCTGCTGATCTCCACCTTGGCTACCGCCGTGGCAACTGCCTTTGGCACTTTTGCAGCTGTGGGCATTTATAACTTAAAGCCCAAAATGCGCAAAGCCATTATGAGTCTTACCAATATCCCGATGACAAACCCGGATATCGTAACCGGTATCTCCCTTTCCCTTTTGTTTGTCTTTTTGGGTACAGGTATGCTGGGTCAAAAGCAAAGTCTGAACTTCTGGACACTGCTGATTGCCCATATTACGTTCAGCCTTCCCTATGTCATTCTCAATGTAATGCCAAAGCTCCAGCAGATGAATCCTGCGCTGAAGGATGCCGCTATGGACTTGGGCTGTACACCTCTGCACTCCTTTTTTAAAGTAACCATTCACGAAATTATGCCCGGCATCGTTTCCGGTGCGATTATGGCATTCACTATGAGCCTGGACGATTTCGTGATCAGCTACTTTGTAACCGGTTCTGATTTTGTAACTCTGCCGGTTAAGATCTACTCCTTCACCAAAAAACCTATCCATCCCAAGGTCTACGCAATGTTCACCTTGCTATTTCTGTTGATCTTCGTGCTGATGGTGACAATGAATCTGCTGCAGCTTCGCTCCGATAAGCGCAAGACTCGCAGCCGCACAAAACCGGAAAGCCGTGCGATGCGTACCTTCAAACGAGTAGGCGCCATTGCCTGTGTGGTAATTTTACTGTTTGGTACAGTTTTTCTGTTTGTTACCACCCGAAATAGCAAAATCACCCTCAATGTAATGAATTGGGGTCAAAACATTGCCGACGGCAGTGACGACACCTTGGATATCATTGCCGCCTTTGAAGCTGCATACCCCAATATTCAGGTAAATTATTCCGAATACGCCTCCAACGAGGAGCTTTATTCCAAGCTCTCCAACGGTGGTCTTGTGGTGGATGTGATCATTCCGTCGGACTATATGATTGCCCGAATGATTAACGAAAATATGCTCCTTCCTCTGAATTTTGATAATATCCCCAATTACAAAAACGTGGAAGACACATATAAAAACCAGGCATACGACCCGGAAAACAAGTATTCCGTGCCCTATACCTGGGGAACTGTGGGCATTATTTACAATTCCAAATATGTATCGGAAGAAGATGTTACCGGCTGGGAGCTTCTATGGAACGAAAAGTACAGTAAGAAGATTTTGATGTTCGATAACTCCCGTGACGCCTTCGGCATCGCCGCTTACAAGCTGGGCATTGACGTCAACACTACCGACAAAGCGGAACTTCAGCGCTGCGCCGACGAGCTTGCAAAGCAAAAGCCCTTGGTTCAGCAGTATGTAATGGATCAGGTCTATGACAAGATGATCGAGGAAAATGCTTGGATCGCCCCTTACTACGCCGGCGACGCCATGATGATGATGGAGGAAAACGAGGATCTGCGGTTCTATCTGCCGGAGAATCAGAACTTTAACCTCTTCATCGATGCAATGTGCATCCCCACCTGTAGCGAGCAGCCTGCTGCCGCAGAGCTGTTTATCGACTTTATGTGTAATCCCGAGATTTCCGGCGCCAATATGGATTACATCTGCTACGGCTCTCCCATTGCCGGCGCAACCGAGTATATGGACGAATACCTTGCCACCAGCGATATCATTTATCCGTCCCAAGAGGTGCTGTCCCGTGGCAGAAGCTATTCCTTCCTGCCTGGAGAAATTACCCGGTATGTTGAAAGCCTGTTTATGCAATTCCGGTTTGGTTAACCACACAAAAAAGGCACGATCTGCAATAGATCGTGCCTTTTACTCTGCTTTATGATAAATCACCAGAATTTCTCCGTAATTGCTGTACCGGATATATCCGTTTTCCTCTAAAAGCTTCACCAAATTCTCGTAACCGTTATTTTGCCCACCTGTGGCATATTTCTTAAAATCCCCTGAGGAAGACACTTTCAGAACCACATATTCCGTTTGCAGCAAATGCTCCTTGGAGCAGTAACGGATATCGTAAAGAATATCCCGCCCGGAAAGATAAGTAGTATAAAAGGTAGTAGACGCCACAGAAGCGCCCTCAGGGATAGTGTCCAGTGTATTGCGGATACTTTCATAATAAGCAGCATAGGTCTTTGTATACCCTGGGTAGGCCTTCGCTTTCGGTACAACGGTTTTTATAAAACAACCTCCGCTGACCAGTACCGCAAGGGAAATGGCCGCAATGCGCACTTTATCTATCTTTAGATCTGCCAAGTTCACAGCAGTCAGATAAATAAGAAAGGCATTTGCGCCAAAGGTATACTGGAAGAAAATATCGTGCTGATATTGATAATCAGACATTAAATTGATGAGTATATAAGGAATCAGTAACAGATAGCGCTCATACCGTCGTGTAAGTAACGGAAGTCCCAAAAGAGGCAGCAGCGTATAGCCAATAAATGTCAGTTTTTCTTGGTCTACGCACTCAAATAGCGCTTTCATTGGGTTCATAACCACCGCTTTTATCACTGTAAGCAGGGAGTCTGTACCGTCAAACATAAAATTGCTGTATCGATAGGTCATCACACCATCACCGTTATTTGCCAAATATCCGGTGGCGGCAAAAAACCAAACAAGGGACAGCGCCAGCAATCCACCGCCCACAAAAAGTGTTTTCCTATCTCCTTCCCTGTACCGTACCGCCGTTTTTACCAGCAGGTAAAGGGCAATCACCGCCACATAAACCGGTGCATCCTCTTTCACCATCAGCGTCAGTACAGCAGAAACAGCTGTAACGGGAATGTTTTTGCGTTCGATGCCGTAAAACAGCCATAAAATCAGAGGCGTTAAAAAGCAGTTTTCGTGGATATCATAGCTTGTGCCGCCGGCATAGGCAGGGAGCAAAAGCAGCAATGCGCACAAAAGTGTCCTCTGCAAGCCGGAAAGGCCTTTTTGTTTGCCAATCAGCCACAAGGGAATCACCGCTGAAGCCAGTACTGCCGCCTGCAACACCTGCAGCGTTTCCGGTTTCGGAAACAAGCAATAAAACGGCAGCAATAAATAGTAAATTGGGGAAATATGAACAGCAAAGTGCGACAGTAATCCGTCCCGTTCCAATGTGGTCAGCGGCAAACCCGTGGTTTTCATATAATGAAACATTTGAGAAAATATGCCAAAATCATAAGTGGGTGTGCTGAAGGTCCGGACCCGTGCTACTGTCCAAATGCTCACATACAGGAAAAAGCCAAATGCCAATATTGCCGTTGCCACAGTCCAGCCCCAATGGGCCTTTTGAATCCGAGGCTTGATTTCTTTTTTGTCCCAGCCCCATATGGCATAAGCCACAACAATTCCAACAGCAATAACGCACAGAATTAAAAAAGCGCTCATTGGCGATGCTGCATAGGAAAGCAGAGCCAGTAAACCAAAAACTGTGGCCATACCCCAGCGCTCAATTTTTCTTATCCTGCAAACACAAGAAATACCAAAAAGCATTGCACTGATCGCAGCGGTGCCAAAAACCACTCGGGTAAATGACATTTGGGCAAGACCTTTCATGTCTGTCAGTGCCCGTAGTTGGGGAGATAAGATCATATATTCTGCGGTAACCGCTATGAGCCAGCCTAAGAGAATATGACGAATTATCCCACAAACCGTCCGATTTTGCTTCGCTACCTGTTTGCTTTTAAGCATAATCTCCCCCCCTTTTTTTCTATTTTTCATAGCCGCTATATTATAACCCATCATTTTCTCTTTTTCAATAAGCCACTATTTGGTAAACACTGTGTTTTTTGAAGAAAGGCATTTACTTTTTGTGGAAAATATGCTAAAATAACTTAGTTTTTAGTAAATATACCGAATATTTTCATGTCGGAGGATTTTATATGAATTATGATGTAATTATTATTGGCGCAGGGCCTGGCGGTATTTTTGCCGCCTATGAGCTGATGCAGCGCAAACCCCAGCTTAAGGTTGCCTTGTTCGAATCAGGCAATTCCCTCGCCAAACGGAAATGCCCCATTGACGGTGAAAAGGTCAAAAGCTGCATCGGCTGCAAAAGCTGCAGCATTATGAGTGGTTTTGGCGGCGCAGGCGCTTTTTCTGACGGCAAATACAACATTACCAACGACTTCGGCGGTACTTTGTATGAGTATATTGGCAAAAAACAAGCGCTGGATCTGATGGGCTATGTAGATACCATTAATTTAAAGTTCGGTGGTGAAGGCACAAAGCTTTACTCTACCACCGGTTCCCGTTTTAAAACCCTTTGCATTCAAAACGACCTGCACCTTTTGGATGCTTCCGTCCGTCACTTGGGTACAGATATTAACTATATCGTACTGGAAAACATTTATGCCTACCTACAGGATAAAGTCGCATTTTTCTTCAATACCCCTGTGGAAACCGTAAATATCATCGATGGTGGTTACAGCGTTGTCACCGCCGGCAAAGAGTATTCCTGTGAAAAATGCATCATTTCTGTTGGCAGAAGCGGCAGCAAGTGGATGGAAAAGGTCTGTGGTGAACTAAACATCCCCACAAAATCCAATCGTGTGGACTTAGGTGTTCGGGTGGAGCTGCCTGCCAGTGTTTTCTCCCACCTGACAGACGAGCTGTACGAAAGTAAAATCGTCTATCGCACCAAGAAATACGGCGATAAAGTTCGTACCTTCTGTATGAACCCCAAGGGCGCAGTAGTCAGCGAAAACACCAACGGCATTATTACCGTCAACGGCCACAGCTACGAAGACCCTGCCAAGCAAACAGAAAATACCAACTTTGCGCTATTGGTTGCCAAGCATTTTTCTGAACCTTTCAAAGACTCTAACGGCTACGGTGAATCCATCGCCCGTCTTAGCAATATGCTGGGCGGCGGTGTAATGGTGCAGCGTTTTGGCGACCTGATTCGTGGTCAGCGTTCCACCCCTAAGCGCATTAGTGAGTCCTTTACCGTTCCTACTATGAATGCCACCCCCGGCGATTTGAGTTTGGTGCTTCCTAAGCGGATTTTAGACGGCATTATTGAAATGATCTACGCCCTTGACAAGGTCGCCCCCGGCACTGCCAACGACGACACCCTGCTGTACGGCGTAGAGGTGAAGTTCTACAATATGGAAGTTTCCGTCAACGAGCGTTTAGAGAGCTGCTACCCCGGTCTTTATATTATCGGTGACGGTAGCGGTATTACCCATTCTCTCTCCCACGCCTCTGCCAGCGGTGTCCATGTAGCAAGAGATATTGTAAAATAACTATGGGCGGTCGTTACGACCGCCCTTTTTGCGTCCCATACCACCGTAGGGAATGCATTCATGCATTCCGCCTGTGGAACGGATAAATCTGTTCCCTACATTCTCAGAATTTCTCTCTCACAAATTCACAATTCCTCTATATTTTTTCGCTTTATTGTGTTATAATGGTAAAAATATTGCTCAAAGGAGATTCTTATGGGTCTTTTTACAAAATTATTCGGCACACGTTCTGACCGAGAGATTAAAAAACTCCAACCCACATTGGACAAGATCCTTGCTTTGGAGGAAGAATATAAAAATCTTTCCGAGGAGGAACTGCGTGGCAAAACAGCTCAATTTAAGGCACGTCTTGCCGACGGTGAAACCTTGGACGACCTGCTCCCCGAAGCCTTTGCCGCCATCCGGGAAGCCGCCGATCGTGTGTTGGGTATGCGCCCCTACCCGGTACAGCTCTTGGGTGGCATTGTCCTCCACCAAGGCCGTATCGCCGAAATGAAAACCGGTGAAGGAAAAACCCTGGTTGCCATTTTGCCCAGCTACCTCAACGCCCTTAGCGGGGAAGGTGTCCACGTAGTCACCGTCAACGATTACCTTGCCAAGTATCAATCGGAATGGATGGGTAAGGTTTACCGCTATATGGGTCTTACCATCGGCCTTGTCATTCCCGGAATGAGCTCTGCCGAACGTCGCAAATCCTATGCAGCAGATATCACCTACTGCACCAATAATGAATTGGGCTTTGATTACCTCCGTGACAATATGGCCCTTTATCAGCAGGAGCTTGTCCAGCGTGGACACGCCTTCGCCATCGTAGACGAGGTGGACTCTATCTTAATCGACGAAGCCCGTACGCCTCTGATTATCTCCGGCAAGGGCGAGGCTTCCAGCAAGCTCTATACAATGGCCGACAGCCTTGTATCTTCTTTGCGCAAGCAGGTCTTTGCCAAAACGGAAGACAAGGAAGTTCACGACAATTACGACTGCGACTATTTTGTTGACGAAAAGAGCCGCAGTGTATCCTTAACTGCCAGCGGCATCGCCAAGGCAGAGCGCTTCTTTGGCGTAGAAAACCTTGCCGATCCGGAAAACGCCAATTTATCTCACCATATCAATCAGGCTATGAAAGCCCGTGGCCTTATGAAAAAGGACATCGACTATGTAGTCAAAGACGGCCAGATTATCATTGTCGACGAATTTACCGGTCGTCTGATGTATGGCAGACGCTATAGTGAAGGTCTCCACCAGGCCATTGAAGCAAAGGAAAAGGTGCAGGTTGCCAACGAAAGCAAGACCCTTGCCACCATCACCTTCCAAAATTTCTTCCGTCTGTACAAAAAGCTTTCCGGTATGACCGGTACAGCACTGACCGAGGAAGAAGAATTTTCCGCAATTTACGCCCTTGATGTTGTGGAAATCCCCACAAATCGTCCTGTCGTTCGTCAGGACTTGACGGATGTTGTCTATAAGACCGAGCTGGGCAAATTCCGTGCCATCATCGATCAGGTGATCCAATGCCACGAAAAAGGCCAGCCGGTGCTTGTAGGTACCGTTTCCATTGAAAAAAGTGAAATCCTCAGTAAGCTTCTGAAAAAAGCCGGCATCCCCCACCATGTGCTCAACGCCAAGTATCACGAGCAGGAAGCAGGCATCGTTGCTCAGGCAGGTAAGTTTGGTGCTGTGACCATTGCCACCAATATGGCAGGCCGTGGTACGGATATTATGCTGGGTGGTAATGCGGATTTCCTGGCCAAGGCAGAACTTGCAAAAATGGACTTGCCTGAGGAAATCCTCCGGGAAGCAGACTCCTATGCCGAAACCAACGACCCGGCAATTTTGGAAATTCGGGAAACCTATAAGAACCTTCTGCAAAAATATAAGGCCTCCATTGCAGACGAAGCCCAAAAGGTCAAAGAGGCCGGCGGTCTGTTTATCATCGGTACAGAACGCCACGAGTCCCGGCGAATTGATAACCAGCTTCGTGGCCGCTCCGGCCGTCAAGGCGACCCCGGCACCAGCCGTTTCTATTTGAGCTTAGAGGACGATTTGATGCGGCTCTTTGGCGGCAGCCGAATGGACACAATTCAAAATATGATGAGCGCAATGGGTGTGGACGAAAATATGCCCATTGACGCAAAAATGCTCTCCAATGCCGTGGAAAACGCCCAAAAGAGCGTGGAAAGTCGGAACTTCCGTTCCCGTAAGAATGTGCTGGAATACGATAATGTTATGAACACCCAGCGAGAAGTCATCTACGCCCAGCGGCAAAAGGTACTCTCCGGTGAAGATCTGCGTGAGAATATTCTCTCCATGCTCAGCACCGTTGTGGAAACCACCGTTGCTCCGGTACTCAGTGAAGGCGCAGGCAAGCTGACAAGCGAAGGCATCGATGAGATTTCCGCCCAAATGGACGGCATCTACTTTGCCAAGGGTACGCTAAAAGCAAGAGAAAACCAGCTCGTCTCCCTGCAGGGCGAAGAAGCTATTGAAGCAATCTACGAGATTGCCCTACGCACTTACGAAGCCAAGGAAGCGTCCATCACCCCCGCTGTTATGCGTGAGCTGGAGCGTGTGATTATGCTCCGGGTGGTTGACGAATACTGGATGGATAACATCGATGCCATGGACGATCTAAAGCAAGGCATCGGCCTGCGGGCTTACGGCCAGCACGACCCGGTTATTGCTTATAAAGAAGAAGGCTATCAGCTTTTTGAGGCAATGATCAATGCCATCCGTGAAGAAACCATCCGTCGTCTGTTCCTTGTGCAGCTGCGCAGCAATCAGACCATTAAACGAGAAAAGGTCGCTGAGGAAACCGGCACCAGCGCACCGGATAAAACCGTTAAAAAGCAGCCTGTTCGTGCAGAAAAGAAGGTCGGCCCCAATGATCCCTGCCCCTGCGGAAGCGGCCTGAAATACAAAAAGTGCTGCCGGGATAAGGAAAGCTGATATGCAGACAGTTATCAAAGATGATCTCCAATATCTCGTAGCGGAAAACATCTCTGTTCCCCACTGCTTTACTACCCGTAAAGGAGGTGTGAGTGAAGGTTACCTTTCCTCTATGAACATTGGTACCCGTCGTGGCGACAAAACAGAAAATGTTATGAAAAACTACGAGATTTTGGGAAATGCTATTGGTTTTGATCCGAAAAAGTCTGTGCATACCAAGCAAACACATACGGACATTGTCCGTATAGCAGACGAATCCTTATGGGGTGCAGGTCTGTACGCCCCGGAGCTTACCGAATGTGACGCACTAATCACAAACACCCCCGGCACTGCGCTGGTTGTATTTACAGCCGACTGCACTCCCGTGCTTCTTCACGACCCGGTTACCGGTGCTGTTGGCGCTGTTCATGCCGGCTGGCGTGGCACTGCTGCCAACATTGCAGGCAAGGCCGTTGCAGCAATGTGCGCAAATTTCGGCTGCAAACCAGAAAACATCCAGGCCGCCATTGGCCCGAATATTGCACAGTGCTGTTTTGAAACGGACAGGGATGTTCCCGATGTTTTTTTCCAGCGTTATGGGGCAGAAATTGCACCTTTTATTGCCGATAAAGGGGCGAAATTTTCCGTAGATCTCAAGGGTATTAACGCCTATCTTTTGCAAAAAGCCGGTGTGTGTTCTATTGATATTTCCACCGACTGCACCGCCTGTAACCCCAATCTTTACTGGTCGCACCGAAAAGTCGGTGCACAGCGTGGCAGTCAAGGAGCTATTATTCTTTGTAAGGAGTGAAAGAAATGAAGCGAATGCTTCCCATATTACTGATTCTCTGCCTGCTTCTTTCTTTCGTAGGCTGCGGTGGATACGATTACTCCGGTTATATCCCAAATGGCGGTGGTCTTGCAGGTGAAAATCAAGAACCCAGCAAGCCGAACAAAAACGAAGATACCATCATTACCCTGACCTTTTACAAGGAAAAGGGGCTAAATCCCTATCTTTGCACCGATTTTACCAATCGAGCGCTTATGTCCCTTCTGTATCAAGGTCTTTTTGTCACCGATAACGCTTATAACACAACGCCTGTCCTCTGCAGCAGCTACACCTTCTCCCGTGACTTGCGAACCCACACGTTCACCGTAGACGAAAACGCCACTTTTTCTGATGGCACAGCCATAACCGCAAGCGATGTGGTTGCCAGCTTAAACGCCGCAAAGAACTGCGACTATTATTCCGGACGGATGTTCCACATTACAGGTATTTCCCTGTCAGAAAACGGTGAGATCGTTATTCGCACCGATACCGAAATGAACAATTTGCCCATTTTGCTGGACATTCCCATTGTTCCTGAGGAACAGACGGAAGACACCTTCCCCATAGGCTCCGGTCCTTATGTTTTGGAAAACACCGTAGTGGGCAGCTACCTGAATAAGCGCAACAACTGGTGGTGCAGCGCTTCCCTTCCCATCTCCACCTCCGCTATCCCCCTGATGGAGGCAACCTCCATTTCCGGTATACGAGATGATTTCCAGTTTAACGGTCTGGACTTTGCCCTTACCGACCCCAGCTCTGACCGATATGTAGATTATCGGTGCGACTATGAACTTTGGAAATGCGAAAGCAGTATTTTCCTGTATATTGGTTGCAACCAGGACAGCAAAGTCTTTAATAGCGCTGCCATTCGGTCTGCACTGACTTATGCCATTGACCGGGATACGATTGTATCGAAATTTTACCGAAACTATGCTATGAGCGCTACACTGCCTGCCTCCCCCGTCTCCCCCTACTATAACAAGGGCTTGGCGGCAAATTACAGCTACAATCCGGAAAAATTTTCCCAAGCTGTACAAGATAACGGGAAGCTCAATAGTTCCATCGTATTTTTGGTCAACAGCGATGATTCTCTTCGTGTTCGTGCTGCCCGTTCCATTGTGCAGATGCTAAAGGACGGAGGTTTGCTGGTAGAACTGAAGGAGCTGGGTGGTACTGCCTACCAAAACGCCATTAAGCGGCGAGAATTTGATCTGTATTTGGGCAAAACAAAGCTATCCCCCAATATGGATCTTTCAGCTTTCTTCCACGTCTGGGGCGATTTAAGCTACGGTGGTATTGACGATGTGGCCGCCTACTCCTTGTGCTTAGACTCCCTTGCCGATAGCGGTAATTACTACACCCTGCACCGCACCGTAATGGAGCAAGGTCTTTTATGTCCGGTGCTCTTCTGTAACTATGCGGTTTATACCACACGGGGACTATTTGCAGATCTTTCTCCGGCAAGAGACAACGCCTTTTATTATTCCATCGGCAAAACGATGGAAGATATTACGCAATGACAAAAATCCTCTCCATCAAGGAGAGGATTTTTCGTTCATAGTGGATAGTTGATAATTATGGTGTCCGCTATGCGGACATATTTAAAACAATCGCATAGCGATACCACAACTGTCAACTATCAATTGTCAATTATCAACTACTTCTGCGCCTTTTGCCAGCTTTAAAATGGTCTTTGCCAGCGCTTCTACCCCTGACAGAGCTTCCTGCATTGTGTTGCCTGCTGCGCCTATCTCTACGATCAGCGAGCCGCTTGTCAGGTCCTGATTATACCGACTGGAACGAAATACCACCGGTCTGCAAATACCCGGAAATGTCTCATCGAGCACCGTCTGAAGCTTTACCGCCAATGCTGCATTCTTTTTCCACTCCGGATGATGCTGCCCACCGGTATCTGTGCCAACCACCAACTCCAGCTTAGCCGTTTTTATGCCGTTAATGGTCGTTGTCATCCCCAGTTGATTTCCTTTTCCATCCGCCACCGCATCCCTGTGAATATCCAGCACGAGACAGATATTTTCATTTTCGGCCAAGTATCTTTGAATTGTCTCCCTGGCGTTGGCATAGGCGGTGCTATATGTTGGATAATCGTGAAGCGTCCTGTCGTGGATTACAGAAATTCCACCTGCTGTCAAAATTTCAGCAAGCCGATCCCCTACCGCCAGCATATTATGCTTTTCTTCGGTGGTACGGTATGGGTCGCTTTCCGTGTATTGTCCGGTATTTTTATAACTTTCTGTTGCGTGAGTATGGACAATGAGCACACAAGGTTTTTCCCCTGTCAAATCCCAGTCAAGGGGCGCTTTTAGCAGTTCCTCCAATGGGATATCATAGGCCGTATCATTCTTATATTCGATAGAAAGACCCGCCTGCAAAGATATCTGCAGGGGGTCTTCTGTCTCTTGGGATATGGTTGGTTCTGTCTCCTCTATTGCCGGCGGCTGGGTTTCCTGGGAAGTAAGCGTAACCTTTTTTCCGGTATAAAAATAAGTAAGAAACGCTGCAAATTTTTCTTCATCCACAGCTACGCCGCCAAACGCAATCCGCAACGCAATGGCGCATAAAATAATCACTGTTCCGATATAACCGCATCGTACTCTTAAAATCATTCCGCCTGCTCGCAGTTCCCGGGTTTTTTCCATTTTGGTCTCTCCCGAAGCTGCAGACGAAGTTCCTTAAAAAATTCCTCCATCAAAGCAAGGCACTCTTGCTCCAATAGCCCTTTTTCGGCTTTAGGATGGTGGTTAAAATCCATTTCAAACAAATTGCATACAGAGCCGCAGGCGCCGTATTTTGCGTCAGACGCCCCGTATACCACCCGGGGAATCCGGGCATTGATAATCGCGCCGGCACACATAGGACAAGGCTCTAATGTTACATAGAGCGTACAATCCCACAATCGCCAGCCACCTAAATTTTTGCAAGCATCTGCAATGGCTTCCAACTCTGCATGGCCCAGCGC
>JAZKXS010000008.1:0-18693 GCA_045611745.1 Faecousia sp. | reverse complement strand
AGTATCTTCTGTGATAACTTCGGCTTCCTTTTCCGGCGCGCCGGCGACCACAAGGACAAATTCGCCTTTCGGTGTTTGCTCGGTGTATTTTGCGATGGCGTCAGCTAACGTGGTACGCACGACCTCCTCGTGGAGCTTTGTCAGCTCACGGCACAGGCTGATGGGACGGTCACCGCCAAACACCTCTGCCATACTTTCAAGGGTTGCCAGCAGCTTATGGGGCGCTTCATAAAAGACCATTGTTCTTCTTTCGTCCTTGAGAGAATCCAAATGCTCTCGACGGCTTTTCTTAGCGGTGGACAAAAAGCCTTCAAAGCAGAATCTTCCGGTACTTTGACCGGAAATGCTCAATGCGGTGATTACTGCGCAGGGGCCTGGAATGGCGCACACGGTAATTCCGGCTTCGGCACACTGCCGTACCAAATCTTCACCGGGATCCGATATGGCAGGGGAGCCGGCGTCAGAGACCAACGCACAGTTTTCTCCGGCCAAAATGCGATCCACGATCACGTTGCCTTTTTGCGCCTTGTTATGCTCAAAGTAGCTGACAAGGCTCTTTTTTATGCCCAAATGGTTTAGCAGCTTAATGCTGACACGGGTATCCTCTGCGGCGATAAAATCAACAGACTCCAGCGTCTCTCGGCAACGGATGGAGATATCACCCAAATTGCCGATGGGGGTGGGGACGAGATATAACATACCAGCCATAATGTGCCTCCTAAATGTGATAGAGCCTGCGGTAGTAATCGGTGGGGGTGCCGTCCTGTGCAGCAAGGCTTTCTTCCTGCCAGATAAGTCCGGGTTTTCCGCCTTTGCGGAACTGCAAAAGAACAAGGCTTATCGGGCCGCCCTCATGATGCCGCAGAAGCAGAAGCTTCTTGGCTTCCAGTTTATATTGCGCACCGCAGGCGCATAGCTCAGCAAGCCGCTCCGGGCGGTGGACAAGGAAAAAATCACCGCCATATTGCAGCGCCCAGCTTGCAGCAGAAAAAAGATCCGTTAAGCTGCAGCAGTCCTCTCGACGGGCAAGAGGTGTTTTCTTGCTTTGTGGGCCGGAAGAAAAATAGGGGGGATTGGAAATACAACAAGAAAAACTACCGGCTGGAAAAATTTCCGGAATGTTTCGCAGGTCTGCGCATACACTATTAAGACGGTGGGAAATTCCGTTTGCCTCTGCGTTGTGCAGCGCCATTTCGTGCGCACTTTGGGACAGTTCAATGCCCTGCACGGTACAGCTGCAATCCTTGGCGCACAGAAGAAGCCCCAATGTGCCACAGCCAGCGCCTAAATCTAAAATATGGGCGTTTTTAGGAAGTTTTATAAAATCGGCCAAAGCAATAGAGTCAGTACTTAAGGGGAATGCGTCTGTGGATAGCTCTAAAGTAAAGCCGTTATGCAGATATTCCATAAAACCTCCTTGGATAAAATAGAAAAATCAGCCTGTGCACCGGTTTCGGCAGCACAGGCTGAATGCAAAGTCGGAGAATCAGCCTTCCTCGATTGCTTCTACGGGGCAGTTGTCTGCGCAAGAACCGCAATCGACACAGATGTCGGGGTTGATTACGTACTTGTCTTCGCCCTCGGAGATTGCCTCAACGGGGCAGTTGTCAGCACAAGAGCCGCAGCTAACGCAAGCGTCAGTAATTTTGTAAGCCATAGTATTCCCTCCTGTTGTATGTGTTTTAATACGTTTTCAAAACGCAAGTCTATTCTAACATGGATTTTTCAAAATGCAACAGATTTTTTGCAGATGGGTATATTTTTTCGTCCTGATGGGGAAAATTTTTCCCGTAAAGGGGGCGAATGCTTACGCAGTACGGTATAGATGCGCAGAAAATTCTGCAAATTGCGGCAGAAAAGGCAAGAAATCTGGGGCATAGCTATGTGGGAACTGCCCATTTACTGATCGCTCTGGCGCAGACAGAGGGGTGCGCCAGCAAGTTGCTGCGAGGCGCAGGCGTGGATATGGAGACGCTTTGGTGTATGGCGGTGGTGCTTTATGGTCGGGGTACACCTGGGCTGCCCCTTCCCCAGGGTTTTTCAAATCAAACCCGAAAGGTACTCATAGATGCTTCGTGGGAAGCAAAACAATTGGGAGAAAAACAGGTTCAACCCATTCATATTCTCTTAGCCGTTCTTCGGCAGGAACGGTCGGCAGCAAAAGATTTACTAACCCTTAATGGCGTAGATACTGGATTCCTGTTTACCAAAACAGTAGATTTTATACATTTAAAAGAAAACCAATATACGAAAAAGAAGAAGGAGGCGGTTACAACGAAGCTGTTGGAGCAATTTAGCGAGGATTTGATCAGCAAGGTGGCCAATATGGAGCCTGTGATCGGCAGAGAACGGGAACTGGATATGGTGGTGGGGATACTCAGCCGAAAAAACAAAAATAATCCCGCGCTTATTGGAGAACCCGGCGTGGGAAAAACGGCAATTGCCGAGGGGCTGGCACAGCGTATGGCTGCAGGGAATGTGCCGCCGCAATTGAAGAACAAGCGCTTGGTTAGTTTAAATATGGCAAATCTGGTGGCAGGCACAAAATATCGTGGTGAATTTGAAGAACGTCTGCGGGATTTGCTTGCGGAGATCCGTCGTGGTGGAGATGTAATTCTTTTTGTGGACGAGATGCACACCATTGTGGGCGCCGGCGCGGCAGAGGGGGCAATTGATGCCGCCAATATCCTCAAACCTGCACTGGGACGGGGAGAGATTCAAATGTTGGGCGCAACCACAAGAGAGGAATACCGGAAATTCATAGAAAAAGACCCTGCATTGGAACGTCGTTTTCGACCGGTATTGGTGGAAGAACCATCCGATGAAGCTACAATGACAATTTTGCGCGCACTAAAGCCGGGCTTGGAGCGACACCATAAGCTTTCCGTTTCAGATGAGGCATTGTCAGAAGCGGTGCGCCTTTCCAAGAGATATCTGCCTGACCTGTACCTTCCGGATAAAGCTATTGATCTTTTAGATGAAGGGGCTGCCTATGCCCGTATGGACGAGATGCGCACAGTTAAGAACAGTACACGTCGACAGGAGTTGGAACAGGAATTGTATGAAGCTGTTCGGGACAGCAGATATGAAAAAGCCGCACAACTTAGAGATAAAATGCAGAAATTAGCAGCAAAACCGTCGGAAGGACACCGGGCAAGGGTGGTAAACGCAGGCGATATTGCGTGGGCAGTTGCAGCGCGTACCGGCATTCCGGTGGGGCGTCTGACGGCGAATGAGCGAGAGCGGCTTTTGAATTTAGAAAAAATTTTGTCTGCCGGTGTTATTGGACAAGATGCTGCAGTTTCTAAGGTGGCTGAGGCCATCAGACGTGGTCTTTCCGGTTTGCGAGATAATAACAGGCCTGTTGCCAGCATGCTGTTTTCCGGCCCTACCGGGGTGGGAAAAACGGAACTGTGTCGTAGTCTCGCCAAAGAACTATATGGAAATAAGGAAGCTTTTATTCGTTTAGATATGACCGAGTATATGGAAAAGCAATCGGTGGCTCGCCTTATTGGTGCGCCTCCTGGGTATATTGGTCACGATGAGGGAGGAAAGCTGACAGAAGCTGTGCGCAGGAGACCCTACTGTCTTGTACTTTTGGATGAACTGGAAAAAGCCCATCCGGATGTAATTGGTATATTGCTTCAGATTATGGAAGAAGGGGAACTGACGGACGCAACCGAGAGACGGGTCAGCTTCAAAAATGCCATTGTCGTGATGACCTCTAATGTGGGTGGAGAACAAAAAGGTGATGGTTTAGGTTTCCAGCCTACAGGAAAGGATGACCAAATAAAGGCAGCGCTGCAACGGCATTTTACACCGGAGTTTCTGGGGCGTATCGATGAAATCGTTTGCTTTGGTTCTTTGGAGGCAGTGGCTATGGAGAAGATAACGGATAAATTTCTGTGCCAACTGCAGAGCCGTGCGCTGGAAAACGGTATACAGCTTGCTTTGCCGGAGGGGTTGGCAAGGGTACTTTCCGGCAGCGTAAAAGGTAGAGGTGGCGCTCGCCAAATGCGAAGGCTGGTTCAGGAGAAGGTGGAAGGGCCATTGGCGGCTTACCTGCTACAATGCAGTAAAAAACCAGTCAAAATATGGGCAAAAATGTCTGAAGAAAGCCTCTCTTTTCGAAGCTGAAACAGAAAAAAGGTGAATATTGGATTATTTTTATAGAACAACCGTTCGAAAAAGGCAAAAAACCGGTAATTTTTCCACTTTTTTTGAAAAAAATTAAAGAAAATGATTGATTTTTTGAAAATCATCCGCTATACTGTCGTTAAAGGGAGCAAAATGGTAGTTAAGTGGAGCAAAATGGAGTAGGAGGTGGCTGAAATGATCGGAAAATACCCGGCAAAGCTGGACGATAAGAACCGTCTTTTTGTACCGGCAAAGCTTCGTGATGAAATGGGCGAAGATTTTTTCGTGACATTGGGTGTTAATTGCGGTCGCAGCTGTCTTACCGTTTACACTGCAAAGGATTGGGAAACTTTGGTGCAGAATTATAACGCACTACCCATTTCCCAGCGTTCTGCAGCTACCAGCCTTATTTTTATCAATGCAACCGAATGTAATCCGGACAAGCAGTTCCGGTTTACCCTGACCCAAAACCTCCTGGACTATGCCGGAATTGGCAGAGACGTTGTTATCGTCGGCAGAGCAGGTCAGGCGGAAATTTGGGATGCGGAAGCATTCAATGCCTTTGAGAAAGAAAATCTTACGCCCGAGAAGCTGCTTGCTTCTTTGGAGGCCATCGGCCTATGAGTGATTTTTATCATATCTCCGTTCTTTTGCAGGAGTGCATCGACGGACTGAACATTAAGCCTGACGGCATTTATGTAGATGGAACCTTGGGCGGTGCCGGACATTCCGGACAGATTGTCCGTCATTTGGATACAGGTTTGCTCATTGGTATTGATCGTGATCCTGTGGCGCTGAAAGCGGCAGGGGAGAGACTTGCAGCGTATTCAAACAATGTAAAGCTTGTCCATTCCAATTTCTGTGAAATGGCAGATGTGCTGGAAAAGTTAGAGATAACAGGCGTAGATGGTATCCTTATGGATCTTGGCGTATCGTCCCCACAACTGGACGATAGTTCCCGTGGTTTTTCTTATATGGCAGATGCACCGCTGGATATGCGTATGAATGGGGAAGATAGCCTTTCTGCCTACGAAGTGGTAAACACCTGGCCTCAGGAAGAATTGAAAAGAATTTTATACGACTACGGTGAAGAACGCTATGCGCCCCAAATTGCATCAGCGATTTGTCGCCGTAGAGAAAATGCACCCATAAAGACAACGTTAGAACTTGTAGATGTAATAAGAAGTGCGATGCCGCCTGCAGCGTTGCGAGAGAAGCAGCATCCTGCAAAGCGTAGCTTTCAGGCGATCCGTATTGCCGTTAACGATGAGCTTGGCTCCGTGGAAAAGGCAATGAAGGCAGCCATTCCGCTTTTAAAGCCTGGCGGACGGTTGGCAGTGATCACATTCCATTCGTTGGAAGATCGAATTGTGAAAAACGCAATGGTGGAAGCATCCAAGGGCTGTACGTGCCCACCGAATTTTCCCGTTTGCGTATGTGGAAATAAACCAAAAGTAAAACTAATAACAAAAAAACCAATGGTAGCTTCTGAGGAAGAACTGGAAGTCAATCCAAGATCTCGTAGTGCGAAGCTGCGGATATGTGAAAAGCTTTGAATTTACGGAAGGAGACGAGTTGCGTGACAAATCAAATTGAGATTAAGTATATAGATTTCAGCACAGATGGAAATGCTGCCAGGAAAATCGCACCTCTATCCAGAAAAAAGGCGCAGCTTCCCAACGCAAAGCGTAAGACCCGTTATGTGTTGACAATTGACCCTCTGGCGATGATCGGTATTACTCTGGCTGTGTGCATGATGATTTTTATGGGAATCGGTATGCTCCGCCTGCAACAGGCCCAGGAACAAAATATCCAGATGGCACAATATGTGGAATCTCTGTCAGTGAAGAATGCTGAGCTTCGAGAAGAATTTAACACAGTTTGTGATTTAGAGCAGGTTAAAGAGTTGGCGCTGGCTTTGGGTATGATTCCGAAGCTGGAAGCGCCCCAGACCGGCATTACGATGTATATTCCCCAGGAGACGGTGGAGACACTTAGCCTGTGGGAGCAGATCGGAATATTTTTAGCAGGACTTTTTGCATAAAGACTGCCCCGACCAATAGGATAAAGTAGCACGAAAGGGCAGCGAGGTTTACCTTTGCTGCCCTTCAAAATCGAAAGGTCGGGGATATATGAAAAAACGCGGAGAAAAACGGGTATTTTCCCGTGTTCGCGCAGACAGCGGACAACACAGCAGGGTGTTGGCGATTGCTGCGGTTTTAGGAATCGTGGCATTTATTCCTGCAGTTTTGCAGTTATACAATTTGATGATCGTAAATTACGATTATTATTCTGATCTGGCGCTGCGCAATCAAACGCGTACGACTCAGGTGATGCCTAACAGAGGTTGGATATTCGATCGGAATATGAATATCCTCGCCACATCGATCGGTGTAGAAAATGTATATTTGGACCCCCATGAACTGAAACAATCAAAAGCAAATTTGGACGACATTGGTAAGGTGCTGGGGGAGATTTTAGATAAGGACCCAGCTTGGATTGTGGAGCAGGGGAAAGACAGAACAAAACGCTATAAGCAAATTGCGTCCCAAGTAGATGAAGAAACAGCTGCAAAGATCCGTCTATATATCAACGAAAACGGAATTTCCGGTATTCATTTAGAACCAAGCTCTCAACGGTATTATCCCTATGGCTCGCTGGCTGCCCAGCTGATTGGGTTTACCAATAGCTCCGGGCAAGGCTCGGAGGGCATTGAGGCGGCCTACAATAGCTTTTTAGAGGGCAGCGCAGGCAAGGTAATCACAACAAAGGGCAATAATGAGATGGATATGCCCTTTTCATACGAGAAATATGTTTCTTCTCAAAAAGGCAACAATGTGATTTTGACCATTGATGCGACAGTACAAACCATTTTAGAAAAGCAAATGGAAGATGCCATTGCCCGGTACGATGTACAAAATGGTGCATTTGGTATGGTGATGGACGTCAATACAGGCGAAATACTGGCTATGGCGACATTAGGAAGCTATGATCCCAATGCATATCTGGAAATTGCGGACGAAAAAACAAATGCTTCCCTTGAAATATTAAAACAGGCTTATGAAAATGCTCCTTTTGGCAGTGATGCCTATGAAAATGGGAAGAAGTTATACAACGAAGCGCTTACCTCTGCACAGCTTAAGCAGTGGAGAAACCGGTGCATATCCGATGGCTATGAGCCCGGCTCAACCTTTAAGGTTTTGACCCTTGCTGCGGCCTTGGATTGTGGAGCAGTAGATTTGGAAACCTCATTTTACTGTAAAGGGGCAGAGCAAATCCCCGGCAGATCCCAGTTGCTCCATTGCTGGCGTTCCACCGGTCATGGCGCACAAAAAACGCCTCAAGCCCTACAAAATTCCTGCAATCTTGCTTTTGCGCACATAGGACTTAAAATAGGCGGAGAACGGTTTTATGAGTATATCCAGAATTTCGGTGTTTTGGAAAAGACCGGTATTGACTTAAACGGTGAAAGCAAAGGCGTGTTTTTTGATAAGAATATCATTGTAAATACAGAAAAATGGGGTACGGCATCTCTTACATCTGCCGCTTTCGGGCAGACATTTAAGCTGACTCCCTTACAGCTTGTACGGGCAATTGCAGCCGTCGTAAATGGTGGATATTTACTGGAGCCCTATGTTGTTTCTGAGGTGCAGGACAATGACGGAAACACAGTGCTGAAACAAGAACCAACCGTTATTCGTCAGGTGATTAAAGAAGAGACCTCCCAAATTATGTGTCAGCTGCTGCAGTCTGTTGTTATGGAAGGTACGGCGAAAAATGCACAGGTTGCCGGCTTCTCCATCGGTGGAAAAACCGGTACCAGTGAGAAAATTGACGTTTTTGATGAAAACGGGCAACGGGTGCAGGATAAAATTGTATCCTTCGTAGGGGTTGCGCCAATGGACGATCCGCAGTATATTGTACTTGTGGCACTCGACACTCCTGCTCGCTCTACGGGAATCTATATTTCCGGTGGTGTGATGGCAGCGCCTACCGTTGGCGCTGTAATGGCGGATATCTTGCCCTATCTTGGTGTGCAGCATAACTATACTGAAAATGATGCAGCAGGAAAGACCGTTGTAGTCGAAGATTACATCGGACTTACTGTAAAAGAGGCCAATGCGCTGCTGAAGAAGCAAGGTATTACAGCGCTGTTTCAAGGCACAGATGAGAAAATTACCGGTCAAATTCCCGTTGCTGGGGCAAGCGTTCCGGGGGACAGCCAGATTATTTTATATTTGGGCGATACGCAGGAAGCTGTTTATGTGGATGTGCCCAATTTTTTGGGTATGAACCGAAGTCAGGCACGGGAGGCGGCCGGAAAAGCAGGACTTTATATTCTGGTGTCCGGCAATATGAGCATGGACACCGGAGTGGTGGTAACGTCACAATCCGAACAAAAAGGAACAAAAGTACTTACGGGTACAACAATTACGCTTACCTTTGCAGATACAAAGGTGAGAGATTAGGTGTAAAAGGAGAAATATCATGAAGCTTTACGAACTGTTACAGGGCATTGTAGTAGAAAAAACCAATGTGGATATGAATACAGAAATTGGCGGTGTTTGCTACGATTCCAGAAAGGTGAATGCAGGCGATCTTTTTGTGGCAGTTACCGGCTTTGTAACAGATGGAAACCGCTACATTCCAATGGCGATCCAAAAAGGCGCTGTGGCAGTTGTGACAGCTGTTGAGCCTGCAGAAGAGATACCCTATATTCTGGTAGAATCTGATCGCCTTGCATTGGCAATCCTTGGCAAGAATTTTTATGGTGACCCAGCTGCAGATATGAAGCTGATCGGTGTGACTGGAACCAATGGTAAGACATCTACGACGCTGCTGCTCAAGCACGTGTTGGAGCAGACCATTGGCGCAAAGGTCGGCCTCATGGGCACAATGGAAAATATGATTGGTGACAAAAGAATGGAAGCATCCCGCACGACACCGGAAAGCTTTGAACTTTACGGCCTTTTGCGTCAAATGCGAGATGCCGGCTGCACACATGTAATTATGGAGGTTTCCTCACACGCAGTGGCCCTGGATCGAATTGCCGGACTTCATTTTGCCGCAGGCGCATTTACAAACTTAACGGAGGATCATTTGGATTTCCACAAGACGATGGAAGCCTACTGTGATGCCAAGGCAGAATTCTTTACCCGTTGCGACAGCGCTGTGGGTAATATAGACGATCCTTGGTTTGAAAGGATGTTTGGCAAGGCAAAATGCCCTGTTTTGACTGCTTCTGTAAAGAAACAAAGCGGTCTTTACGCAAAGGATATCTCTCTTCCTGCCGACGGTGTGGTGTTTACTGCGGTTTGCGGCGACCAAACCGCTAAGGTCCAGGTGGCTATCCCCGGACTATTTACGGTTTATAATGTGCTGAGTGTTCTTGGTATTGCTGTCAATCTTGGTATTTCTCTTGAGAATGCGTCGAAGGCGCTGATAACGGCTCAGAGTGTAAAGGGCAGGGTGGAGGTCGTTCCCACGCCCGGCAAGGGCTATACGATTCTCATCGATTATGCCCACACCCCGGATGGCCTTGAGAATGTTCTTTCTCTTCTGCGTTCCATCTGTAAGGGCAGATTGATCGCAGTTTTCGGCTGCGGTGGTGACCGTGATCCCGTGAAGCGGCCAATTATGGGCAAAATCGGTACAGATATGGCAGACATCGCCATTATTACCTCTGACAATCCAAGAACAGAAGAACCTATGGCAATTATCGACCAAATTGTGGCAGGTGTGGTGAAAAATAATTATCAGATCGTAGAAAATCGCCCCCAAGCCATTAGACTTGCTATGGACATTGCAAAAAAAGATGATATAATTGTACTGGCAGGCAAAGGCCACGAAACATATCAGGAAATCTGCGGCGTAAAGCATCATTTGGATGAAAGAGAGATCGTCGCTGACTATCTAAACGAAATGAGGCGTTAATATGGGCAGGATCACTCTGCAGCAGGCGGCACAGTGGTGCGGCGGCTGGATCGACCCGAAATATAAAGACATTACATTTTTGGGTGCGGGAAACGATACCCGTAAGTTGCAGGAGGGGCAATTGTTTGTTGCGCTTCAGGGCGCACGGGACGGACACGACTTTATTCCGGCGGCACTGGAAAATGGCGCTGCGGCAATTCTTTGCACCCACGCAGATGGGGATTATCCTGCCATTGTGGTTAAAGATACCCGAATTGCACTGGGAGATATCGCCCGAAATGAGAGACAGCGCCTTGGTATGAAGGTCGTTGCGGTTACCGGCTCTGTCGGCAAAAGCACAACGAAGGAAATGATTGCAAAAGCGCTGGAAGGCTCCTATAAGGTCTCTAAGACACCGGTCAATCACAATAACGATATTGGTATGCCAATGGCAATTCTGGAAATGCCGGAGGATACACAGGTTGCTGTGCTGGAAATGGGTATGAACCATTTTCGGGAGATCGCCTATCTTTCCAATATCGGAAAGCCGGATATAGCGGTCATTATCAATATTGGAACAATGCATATTGAGCATTTGGGTTCCCAAGAGGGTATTCTTCAGGCAAAGCTTGAGATTCGGGAAGGTATGAGCCAGCAAGGTACGCTTGTTCTAAACGGCGATGATACCCTTCTTTGGAATCATCGAAGCTTTGACAAGATGCGCAAGGTCTATTTTGGACTGAATAATACAGATGCTGACGTATTTGGCAGCAATGTAGAGGAGACAGATGGACACCTGCGTTTTCTCGTTCAGACCAACGAGAACAAACTGCCTGTCACCTTGCATCTTGACGGCGTGCATTATGTATCGGATTGCCTTGCTGCAGTTACAGTTGCCCTGGAAATGGGCGTGAAACCTGCAGATATTTTGGAGCGATTGGCTGATTTTGAGAATATGGAAGGCAGACAGAGCATTTATGAGGTTAAGGGTTATACCATTATCAATGACAGCTATAATGCAGGCCCTGAGTCCATGGCCGCTGCGCTAAATGTATTGGGCAATAAAACAGGCAGACGGATCGCCGTGCTGGGTGATATGCTGGAACTTGGCATAAACGCACAGGCAGAGCATTATAAAATCGGTCGTATTGCGGCAGAAAAAGCAGACCTTTTATTTGCGTATGGACCTACCAGCGAACGTGTCCTCAACGGCGCAGTCACCGGTGGTATGGCTCGGAAAGCAAGAGCTTTTACAGACCGTGATTGTTTGGTGCAGGCGCTAAAAGCGGCTGCACGCCCCGGGGATGTGTTGCTCTTTAAGGGTTCTCGTGGTATGCGTATGGAGCTAATCTTGGAGGCTTTCCTGAAGGACTAAAGAAAAAACGGAGGATATTGGGATGACAAGAGTGTTGATCACGATTTTGATTGGTTTTATTGCGTCGGGTATTTTGGGTTATATATTGTTGCCTCTTTTGCGTGCGTTAAAGACCGGTCAGTCTGTGCATGATATTGGTCCAACCTGGCACAATGCAAAGGTTGGTACACCGCTGATGGGTGGACTTATGTTTATTGGCTCTACGGTGCTGTGTCTGCTCATTAATCTGCCAAAAACACAGGAATATACTGCGTTTTATGTGCTGGCGCTGAGCTTATGCTTTGGCCTTGTTGGCTTTTTGGACGACTTCTGCAAGGTGAAGTTTAAACGGGATCTTGGACTTACAGCGTTCCAGAAAGCGGCATTGCAGATGGCGGTTTCTGCCATTTACCTGTATGTGCTCTATCAGGCGAATGTTATTGATGGCAATTTGTATATTCCCTTTGTGAATATTTCTGTGTACATCCATCCGATCGTTTACATCTTTTTTGCTATGTTTGTGATGGTTGGCTGTGTAAATGCTGTAAACCTTACCGATGGTGTGGACGGCCTGTGCGGCAGCGTTACCATTCCGGTTATGATCTTCTTTACAGTTGCGGCAATTGGTATGAAGCGGTTTGACCTTGCTATTCTTCCGGCTGCACTGGTAGGTGGCCTGATTGCATACCTTATCTATAACTGGCATCCTGCCAAGGTATTTATGGGTGACACCGGCTCGCTGTTCTTAGGCGGTGTTGTTTGCGCAATGGCTTTTGCGCTAGATATGCCCCTTGTGCTTATTTTGGTTGGCTTTGTATATATCGTGGAAACCTTGTCTGACATTATTCAAATTGCTTATTTCAAGGCAACTCACGGTAAGCGTATTTTTAAAATGGCACCCATCCATCATCATTTTGAGATGTGTGGATGGAAAGAGGTTAAGATCGTATTGGTATTCTCTTTTGTTTCTGCACTGATGTGTGTAGTTGCGTGGTTTAGTATTTCCGGTCTAATCGGATAAGGAGGTCTTTATGGCTGCGGAAAGAAATCTGCATGCCAAAGAGAACCGCCGCCGGCAGACACAGCCGGCGGGTGAACATTTTGATATTCCATTTCTTATCATCTTGGTGTGTTTGCTTGCGATAGGTCTTTTGATGCTTTATTCGGCAAGCTACGCACAAAGTGAATATGATACCGGTTATACGGATTCTACCCGTTATCTGCAAAAGCAGGGTGTTTGTGCAGTCATAGGAATTGCTGCAATGCTTGCGCTGTATCGGATACCTCCGTCTTTTTGGTATCGTGTGGCTTGGCCACTGTATTTTCTTAGCATACTGCTGCTCCTGTCGGTGTTGATTTTTGGTCAATCGGTAAACGGAGCTAAGCGGTGGATCAACATAGCGGGTCTCCAGTTTCAACCCTCAGAGATCGCTAAGTTTGCGATGATCGTGCTTTTTGCAAGACTAACAAAGGGTTTTGGACAGGAAGCAAAAAAGTTTCGCTTTGGTGTCCTTGGCTTTGGTGCTGCGCTTATTGGCATTTTGGTTCCGCTTGCCTTGGAAAAGCACCTGTCTGCCATTATGCTGATGGGAATGGTAGCTGTGGTGATGATGTACGTAGCCGGCACAAATCCAAAGTGGCTTTTGGCAGGCGCCGGTGCGGCGGTGGCGTTTCTTGTGGTATACGTCAGCTTTATGGGGTATGCCGGCGACCGAATTACTGCATGGCTGCATCCGGAGAAAGATCCGGGGGATACAGGGTATCAGATCCTGCAATCCCTTTATGCCATTGGTTCAGGTGGATTGTTCGGGTTGGGGTTTGGAAAAAGCAGACAGAAGTATCTGTATCTTCCGTTTCAATATAACGACTACATCTTTGCAATCATCTGTGAGGAGCTTGGACTTGTAGGAGCTGTACTGATTATTGCTTTGTTTGCGGCGCTGATTTTACGGGGATACTGGATTGCCCTGCGCGCACCCGATAAGTTTTCAACCGTTTTATCTGCCGGCCTTATTACCCTTATTGCGGTGCAGAGTGTGCTGAATTTAGGCGTTGTTACAAATTTGCTTCCATCTACCGGTATTGCGCTGCCGTTTTTCTCCTATGGAGGAACGGCTTTGGCAGTAAATTTGGGCGAGATGGGTATTGTACTTGGCGTTTCCCGGTATCGAAACCGGGCAGCGGTACAGGAGGAAAAATTATGAATGTGATATTTACCTGCGGAGGTACCGGTGGACATATTATGCCAGCTATCTCTGTGGCGAATATATGGAAAGAACGCTATCCGGATAGTAATATTTTGTTTATTGGCGCAAGAAATAGTATGGAAGAAGAGCTTGTGCCCAAAGCAGGCTATGCACTTAAGACCATCGATGCCTACGGTATGCGCCGTGGCTTTAGTATGAAAGCAATTAAGCGCAATATTTTAGCTGTTCGCTGTGTACTGGCATCCGTGCCTGCCTGCAAGAAGATTATGAAGGAATTTCGGCCCGATGTTGTTATCGGCACAGGCGGTTATGCCAGCTATCCTGCGCTGCTTGCCGCTCATCAGTTAGGAATCCCTACCTGTGTTCACGAAGCCAATGCTGTTCCTGGCAGGACGACAAAGACGGCGGCGCAGTGGGCCGATAAGGTTTTGGTTTGCTTTGAAGAATGCAGAAAATATTATAAGCACCCGGAAAGGGTAGAAGTGGTTGGCATGCCGGTGCGGCGTGAATTCATTTTCTCAAACCGCGAGGATGCCCGTAAAGAACTGAAACTGGATGATCGTCCTGTGGTAGTTTCCGCATTTGGCAGTCAGGGTGCTAAGGCAATGAACCAGCTAATGGCAGAGCTTTTTGTTTTGGAACAAAAGGCCGGTTTTCCGTTCCAGCATATTCATGCAGTTGGAAGCTACGGTTGGAGCTGGATGCCGGAACTGGTGAAGGAAAAAGGTGTGGATCTTTTCAAGACGGAAGATATCCGTATGGTTCAGTACATTTATAATATGCCGACGGTTGTTGCTGCAGCTGATGTGTTTATTGGACGCGCAGGCGCTTCTACCTGCAATGAGATCGCTGCATCCGGAACACCTTGTATCTTGATCCCGTCCCCGAACGTGACCAACAATCACCAGGAAATGAATGCTCGTGTCCTTTCGGATAATGGTGGTGCAGTTTTGGTTTTGGAGAAGGAATGTACTGCGCAGCTTATTTTCGATGAATTAATGGCGCTAAGTCAAGATAAAGAAAAGGCATCTGCAATGCGGGCAGCTTTATTAAAAATGGCAGTTCCGGACTCTGCGGAGCGCCTTTGTGATATTATGTATTCGCTGGCGAATGACGCAAGGCAAGGAAGATAAGGAAAAATACAACCAAAAGAACTGCTGCGGGGCTGTCGATGTTCGATTCCCCTCGGCTTAAGGAGTAAATAATGAATAAGAATACAAATGGTAAGGCACACCGTAACCGCCGCAACACACGGCCGCAAAGGCGTGAGGAAACGGTATATACGGAAGCAAAGCCTGTGAATATCAGCCGCTTTATTATTCGAATCGCAACGGTTGTTGCGGTTGTGTTGGCGGTGGTTTTTGGTATGTCTATATTCTTCAAAGCGGGAAAAATTGAGGTCGCCGGTGCTGATAAATATACTGTTGCACAGATTCAGGAAGCATCTAAGATTATGAATGGGGCTAATCTGCTGACTTTAAATAAGGCGCAGATTGCCGGTAGAATTCTGTCTGATTTGCCGTATATCAGCGAGGTACGTATTGGCATCCGCCTTCCGGATACGGTTGTGATCGAGGTTAAGGAGACAACGGTTTCTTATGCTGCCCAAAGCGCTGATGATTCGTGGTGGCTCATTAGCTGCGAAGGAAAGGTGCTTGAGAAGATCGGTGCTGCTGCTTCCCATAGCAATACGCGGATTTTGGGCGTTCGGTTGGATGATCCACAGCTTGGAAAGACGGCGGTCGCTTTGGAATTAGCGATTCAACCGGATGGCTCGGGAGAGACACCTGTTACCATTTATTCCAAGGAAAAACTGGAAACTGCCTTGCAGATCGCAAAGGAAACGGAATATAATGGCGTTTTAGGCGCGTTGGCAACGATTGATGTCACCGATATGAGCAATATAGAGCTTTGGTATGGACAGAGATTTCAAATTCTCTTGGGAAATAGTGACGATATTCCCAAAAAAATCTTCTCCGTTGTTCAGGCTATTCATCAGCTTGGCGCATATGAAACAGGCGTGCTGGATGCCAGTTTTACCACATGGCCTGACGAGGTTTACTACAAATCTTTTGGTTAATTCTGTAAAATATCAATAATTTTTTTCAAAATTCGAAGAATTTCTATTGACCGAATGGTATTTTCAAGGTAGAATGGAAAAGTAGCATTATAAATTGGGCGGATAATCTTCTGCCGACGATACATAGGAGGACGTTTGTATGGCTGATACATTTCAGGAGCGCGTAGTTAAAATTAAGGTAATCGGCGTTGGTGGCGCCGGCAATAACGTTATTAACCGTATGATTGGTGCCGGTGTTAACGGCGTTGATTTTGTGGTAATCAACACAGATAAGCAGGATCTTAACAAGTCTGTTTGTCCCAATAAGCTGCAGATCGGTGAAAAGCTCACCGGCGGTATGGGCGCAGGCTCCAAGCCTGAAATTGGCAAGCTTTCTGCTGAAGAAAGCAGAGCGCAGATCGCAAAGCTTGTGGAAGGCGTAGATATGGTCTTTATTACTGCCGGTATGGGCGGCGGTACCGGTACCGGTGCTGCACCTATTGTTGCTGACCTGGCTCGTGAGGCTGGCGCACTGACCGTTGGTATTGTAACTAAGCCCTTCAAGTTTGAGGGTGCAAACCGTATGCGTCAGGCGGATGCAGGCATTGAGTCTCTCAGCGGCCGCGTTGACTCTCTGGTTATTATTCCCAACGATCGCCTGAAGTACGTAACGGATCAGAAGATTACCTTCGCCAACGCATTCGGCATCGCAGACGATGTTCTGAAGCAGGCCGTTGCTTCTATCTCTGAGCTGGTTGGTTACTCTGAGCGTGTAATCATTAACCTGGACTTTGCTGACGTTTCCGCAGTTATGAAGGATGCTGGCCGTGCTCATATGGGCGTTGGCGTTGCTTCCGGCCGTGAAAAGGCTGAACAGGCTGCGCTGGCTGCTGTTGCAAGTCCGCTGCTGGAAACCTCCATTAATGGCGCTACCGGCGTTCTTGTCAATGTTTGCGGTTCTTCTGAACTGACATTGGATGATGTAGAAACTGCTGCCGGCATCGTGCAGGAGGCTGCAAATCCTGATGCAAACATTATCTTCGGTGCTACATACTCCGAGGACCTTGAGGATGAAATTCAGGTTACTGTTATTGCAACCGGTTTTGATCACAAGGAAGAGCCTAAGCCCAAGACCGGTTTTGCTGCCGCAATTGGTGACATCTCCGAGATCGATGATGTGCTCGACATTTTCAATAAGAAATAAATAAGGGCATCCCGGGCAGTGCCCGGGATGTTTTTTATGAGGTAACTTATGAACGCATATGTTGCTTTGGCGGAAAGTTATGACCGCTTGACAAATGATGTAGACTACGATGCCGTAGTTGATTTCTATTTCTCAATATTAAATCGGGAAGGCATTTCTCCCAAAACGGCTGTTGACCTTGCCTGCGGCACCGGCTCTGTGACGGTCAGACTTGCGGACAGAGGGATTCGCACTGTCGGCGTAGACCTCTCAGAGGAGATGCTGTGCATAGCTGCAAGCAAAATTGAGGGTATGGAAAATCCGCCTGTATTTGTCTGCCAAAATTTGGCGGAATTTCGGCTTCCAAAGGGTGTAGATCTTGCGGTTTGTGCGTTGGATAGCTTAGACTATATTACTGACCCGGAGGACTGCCAAAAGGCCATCAAACGTATTTATAAAGCCTTAAATCCCGGCGGTTGTTTTATTTTTGATGTAAACACACCTCTTAAGCTTCGGACGATGGACGGGGAAGTGTTCTTAGACGAGGATGACGATGTGTATTGCGTCTGGCGCGGCGAATTTGATGAGAAAACAAATATATGCACTTACGGAATGGATATCTTCCAACGCCGAGGCCAGCATTGGGAAAGAAGCTGTGAGATTCACGAAGAGTATGCTTACTCCCAAGAGCAATTAACGCATTTTTTGAAAGATGCTGGATTCACAAACATTGAAGTGTTTGCGGACAGACGTTTTGAAGCACCGGCAGATGGCGAACAGAGAATTTACTTTAAGGCAAGAAAGGGCAGTATAAAATGCAGGACTATTTAGTGCGAGGAATGACGATGGACGGCTTCGTGAAGGCTGTAGCTATTCGTTCAACACAGTTGGTGCGCCGTGGCGCTGAGATTCAAAAAACCACACCGAATGCAACAGCAGCATTTGGACGGGCGTTAACTGCTGCATCTATGATAGGCAATATGCAAAAAGTGGAAAACGGTTCGATGACGTTGCAAATCAAAGGCGGTGGACCGATTGGGTCAATTGTTTGCGTATCCGATCCTATTGGTAATGTCCGTGGTTATGTTACAAACCCCAATGTGCCTTTGGTGGAAAAATATTCAGGAAAGCTGGACGTTGGCGCCACGGTAGGCGTGGATGGAACGTTGACCGTTATCCGTGATCTGCAAATGAAAGAGCCTTACGTTGGTTCTGTGCCCCTTGTATCCGGTGAGATCGGCGACGATGTAACGGCATATTTTGCCCAGAGTGAACAAACGCCTACTGCTTGCGCACTGGGTGTGCTTGTTGACCGGGATCGATCGGTAAAGGTGGCAGGCGGCTACTTGATTCAGCTGCTGCCCGGTGCGCCTGATGAAATCATTTCTGCAGTAGAAGCCGGAATTCGGAAGGCTGGCGCGGTAACGGCAATGCTTGAGCAGGGAATGACACCAGAGGATATATTAGGCGCAGTGCTCGGCGACCTGGGTGTACTGTTTATGGAGACTACCGAGGTGCAATATCGTTGTTATTGTTCTCGCGAAAGAGTAACGGCTGCGCTTATCAGTCTCGGTAAAAAGGAACTGACTGAGATTATGGAAGAGGGAAAGACTTTTCCGGTAGAATGTCAATTTTGCGATACAGTTTATGCGTTTACACCGGACGACATTGCAATGATCTTAAAAAGTCTGTAAAATACGGGAAAACGTCCGGAAAAACCCTGTTTTTCCGGACAAAAAATTCATTGAAATTTTTGCAAAAAAAGCCTTGACAAAAGGGCATCGTCTGTGTATAATGATACCCGTCGCTGAGATATTGTCAGCGAGCCTGGTAGGGGAGC
>JAZKXS010000007.1:0-10073 GCA_045611745.1 Faecousia sp. | reverse complement strand
GCCCTTAAAAAACTGGATACAGGCGCTTGCGGCAACGTTCTGCGCGCAAAAGGAATCGTAGACGGTGCAGACGGTAATTGGCTTTATTTTGACTATGTTCCCGGTGAACACAACGTCCGCATTGGTTCCGCTGCCGTTACCGGTAAGCTCTGCGTGATCGGCGCAGATATGGATGAGAATGCCATTATAAATCTGTTTGGAGTGTAAATATGCAAGCGATCCCTGTATATGTATTTACCGGTTTTTTGGATTCCGGTAAGACCAAATTTATTCAGGATACCCTCTGTGACCCACGATTCAACGCCGGGGAGCGGACATTGCTCCTTATTTGCGAAGAAGGTGAGGAGGAATATGATATTTCTGCTTATCCTCACCAAAATGTATATTTGGAGGTTGTAGACCAAACAACCGTCACGCCCGAGCAGCTCCTTTCACTCCAGAAAAAGCACAAAGCAGAGCGCGTGGTTGCGGAGCTAAACGGTATGCAGTTGGTAAGCAGTTTCTACGGCAAACTTCCGCAAAACTGGGAGGTTGCCCAAGAGGTTATGTTTGCAGACAGCACCACATTTGTTGCCTATAATGCCAATATGCGCAACTTGATGATGGACAAGCTCATGGGCGCACAGATGGTGGTATTTAACCGGCTGGAACCCGGCGCAGATGTGATGCCTTACCATAAAATTGTCCGTGCGGCTTCCCGTAGTACAGATATTCTTTACGATTATACCGACGGCAGCACCCAGTTTGACGAAATCGAAGATCCATTGCCCTTTGATATTACTGCGCCTGTAATCATGATTGCGGACGAGGACTATGCACTGTGGTATCGGGATGCCTCTGAAGAACCGCAAAAGTACCACGGCAAAACGGTAATTTTCAAGGCGCAGGTAGCGAAACTTCGTCGCTTTAAGGAAGGAATGTTTGCCCCCGGTCGATTTGTTATGACCTGTTGTGAGGACGACATTCAGTTCTGCGGTGTGCCTTGTAAATTTCCTGGCGCAGACAACTTAGAGCCCCGGTCGTGGATTATGGTGGAAGCCACCGTTTCTGCAGAGGTCCACACCCTGTTTGGCGATACGATGGGGCCTGTGCTGACAGCAAAATCTATTAAGCAAGCCGAACCTGCAATTCCGGATGTAGCAACATTTATGTAAAAAAAGGAGGGGGACAAATGTATCAGCCCCTTGCAGATATTCTCCGTCCCCAAACCTTGGACGAGGTTTACGGGCAAGCCCATATTTTAGGAGAGGGCGCAATCCTCCGTCGTTTGGTGGATTCCGGAAATATCCCGAATATGATCTTTTACGGCCCCAGCGGCACGGGAAAAACCACGGTAGCAAGCATAATTGCCAAGCAGACCAACCGCACTTTATATACCCTCAATGCAACCACCGCATCTACTGCGGATATTAAGAATATTGTTGCCCAATTGGACACCTTTATGGCGCCTAACGGTGTACTTCTGTACTTAGATGAGATCCAGTCCTTTAATAAAAAGCAGCAGCAATCTCTTTTAGAGTATATTGAAAATGGCAAAATCACCTTGATTGCTTCCACAACAGAAAACCCTTATTTTTATGTTTTTAATGCAATTCTCAGCCGAAGCACTGTCTTTGAATTTAAGCAGCTGGACGCTTCTGCTGCCCGGCAGGCTATTGACCGAGCAGTTGCTTTCCTGGAAGAACGCAACGGAGTGAAGGCAGAGGAAGAACCCGGTGCGCTTGCCTATATTGCAGGCGCTTGTGGCGGCGATGTGCGCAAAGCATTAAATGCTGTGGAGGTGCTGTTTTCTGCCTCCCGTCCGAAGGACGGCGTGCTGACGTTGACCATAGAAGATGCCAAAATGGTTACCCAGAAAAGCGCAATGCGTGCAGACCGGGACGGAGATAATTTTTATGATTTACTCTCCGCTCTCCAAAAATCTATCCGTGGCTCTGATCCGGATGCGGCTGTGCATTACTTAGCTCGCCTTTTGGAGGCAGGGCAAATGCAGGCGGCTTGCCGGCGGCTTATGGTGGTCGCTTGTGAGGATGTGGGACTTGCATATCCTATGATTATTCCCATTGTCAAATCCTGCGTGGATGCGGCGTTAATGCTGGGTATGCCGGAGGCTCGGATTCCTTTGGGTGATGCGGCAATTTTGATGGCCACTTCTCCTAAGTCCAATACAGGACATATTGCTCTGGATGCAGCGCTGGAAGACGTGCGGCAGGGAAAGGTGGGAGATTTCCCCCGGCATTTGCAAAATATGCATGTGGATACCTATACCCAGGAACGTCAGCAGGGCTACAAATATCCCCACGACTATCCCGGAAGTTGGGTAAACCAGCAATATCTGCCGGACGAGTTGGCGGGTGCAACATATTACCATTGGGGCAATAACAAAATGGAGCAAGCTTCCCGTCAGTACTGGGAAAGTATTAAGGGGATAAAGAAATGAATATAAAGCTTGGCGACATTTTGGTGATGAAAAAAGCCCATCCCTGTGGGGAAAAGCGGTGGCTCGTGCTGCGTACAGGCGCAGATTTTCGGCTTCGCTGTATGGGCTGTGGGCACGAGGTTATGACCCCACGGTTTAAAGCAGAGAAAAATATCAAACAAATTTTATCGACAGAAACAAGCGGCAGCTGATAATTTCAGCTGCCGCAATTTTTATTAGTAGGGAAAAAAGGGGTGAATCAACGGGGGAGCCGTAGGTTTGTGGGGGAGAACCAAGGTATCAAAGCGACGGCATTTTTGTGCCTGTCCAGATATAATGAAGTCAAATAAAAGGAGGAGAAAATATGGCAATTTACTTGGATATTCTGCTTATTTTGAACTTTTTAGTAGATTTCTTTCTCCTTTTGGGAACAAATCGTCTTTCTGGTTATGCACCGGGAGGACGACGGGCTGCCCTGGGTGCGCTGGTCGGCACGGTATATGCAGGTGCCTGCCTGCTTCCCGGTTTTTCTTTTCTGGGAAATACGCTATGGCGTACAGTCAGCCTGTTGCTTATGGGATTTGTTGCTTTCGGTTTTCAGAGAAATGCTGTGCGCCGATGTTTGTTGTTCTATTTGCTGAGTATGGCGCTATGTGGGGTGGCATTGGGTTTTGGAAAGGGGAACGCATGGACACTTATAGGCAGCGCGGCCGGTGTAGCGGCACTGTGTATTTTCGGATTTCGAGGATATATGGGAAAACATTTTGTGCCGGTGGAACTGTCCTACGGCGGACAGAAAATCTCCCTTACTGCTTTGCAGGATACCGGAAACTCCCTTCGTGACCCGCTGACAGGACAACCGGTATTGGTCATAGGGCCGGAAGCGGCCAACAAACTCACAGGATTAACTATCAAGCAGTTAAGTGACCCTGCAGGCACACTGACTGCGATCCCGGGACTGCGCCTTGTGCCTTATCGGGCTGTTGGAAAGGAAAGCGGTATGCTTTTGGCGCTCAAAATGGAAAATGTGAAAATCGGTTCTTTTCGAGGCAGCCGTATGGTGGCCTTTGCCCCGGAGGGATTAGGGGAAAATGGGGAATATCAAGCACTGACAGGAGGCAGATTATGATGGAAAAACTTGTAGCTTTTCTCGTAAAAATTGGCTTTATACAACCGTCTGCGGTGTACTACATTAGTGGCGCAGATATCTTGCCGCCGCCGCTAAAGGGCAACGAAGAACAATCTGCCCTTGCTGCGTTAGAGGAGGGGAGTGAATGGGCAAGAGATCTGCTTGTGGAGCGGAATTTGCGGCTTGTGGTATTTATTGCAAGACGATTTGAAAATACCGGAGTCAATTTGGAGGATTTGATTTCCATTGGCACCATAGGCCTTATTAAAGCAATTAGTACATATAAGCTTGATAAAAATATCCGGCTTGCCACCTATGCATCTCGCTGTATTGAAAACGAAATACTTATGCATATCCGTAAGATTGCTGTGCAAAAGTCAGAAATCTCATTAGACGAACCCATCAATATGGACTACGACGGGAATGAGTTGCTGCTTTCTGACATACTGGGCACAGAGGAAGATATGATTATGCGTCCTCTGGAGGATGCGGTGGATCTGCAGCTTTTGCGTTGTGCCGTCCGTGAATTGCCGGAAAGGGAGAAGGAAATCGTTACCCTTCGCTTTGGACTTTATGGTTCTCAGGAACTGACACAAAAGGAAGTTGCCGTGAAGCTTGGAATCTCGCAATCTTACATTTCTCGTCTGGAAAAACGGATAATGCGCCGTTTACGGAAGGAGATTCTTCGCCAAACCAGCATTCCTACTTGCTAAATAAAATCCAATGTGCTATAATCGATACAGTTTATATCGATATTAAATTGTATCGAAAGGAATTGAATATCAATGGAAAAGAAAGAAATCTCAAAGTCTGTTCTAAAACGATTGCCCGGGTACTTGGCTTACCTGAAAGGTCTGGATGCACAGTACATTTCTGCAACCTCCATTGCAAATGCCTTAAATATGGGTGAGGTGCAGGTTCGCAAAGACCTTGCGGCTGTATCTGATGGCGGCAGACCGAAAGTGGGTTACCAGCGTATTTCCCTTATGCAGGATATCCGCAGCTTTTTGGGCTATGACAATACCACTGATGCCATATTGATCGGCGCAGGCAAACTTGGTCAGGCACTTTTGGGTTACAGCGGCTTTGATGCCTATGGACTCAATATATTGGCGGCCTTTGACCTGCAGCCTACATTAGACAGCGCAGAGGGAAAAAGGATTTTACCCATGTCTGAACTGGAAGAATTCTGCAAGAATAATAATGTGCTTATGGGTATCATTACAGTTCCCATGCCCGCTGCGCAGCCGGTCTGTGATCAACTGATAGCTTGTGGTATTAAGGCAATTTGGAACTTTGCCCCTGTCCATCTGGAAGTGCCACCCCATATTCTTGTGCAAAACGAAAATATGGCAACTTCTTTAGCGGTTCTTTCTATGCACTTGCAGGCGCAGATAAAGGATAAGAAATAAATGAAAAAATGTATTACAGTGCAGTTAGCTTTTCGTCTACCATTTTCAGCAGATCCCGGATCTTCAGCTTCTGAGGACATTTTTCCTCACACATTCCGCAACTGATACAATCTGCTGCAGTAGCACCGGGGCTTTTTTCGTCGTTAGCATAATTTAAGTAGGTTTTCTTTGCCAGATCGTGAAGGCCGTATACATTGTGATAGGTGTAGGCTTCAAAAATCAAGGGGATTTTAATGCCCTTGGGGCAGGGCTGGCAATAGCCGCAGCCAGTACAGTACAGCTCCGAGAATTTCCTGAGATTTTCTAAAGAAGTACCTACCTTTTGCCACTGTTCCTCGCTCATAGGTTCCGGCAAAGAGGCAATGGCTGCGTTTTGCTCTACCATCTCCACTGTCTGCATACCCGACAGAGCGCAGCAGACATTTTTGTTCCCCAGCACAAATCGCAGCGCCAGCTCATAGGTGTGCAGGCTGCCACTGCCCAACTTTTTGGAAAGCTCTGTGGGGGCGGCCAGCCGACCACCACCAACAGGGCCCATAACCACAACGCCCAAGCCTTTCTGCGCAGCATAGGCGATCATTTCTTCGTTAGCACGGTCAAGAAGGTTGTACTGTAGGAGTACGGTTTCCAAACCTTCGCCATGGTCAATGATATACTTTAGGTTTTCGGGGGTGTCGTGGAAAGAAAAGGAAATGTGGTGAATCTTGCCCTTTGCTTTTAGTTCCTTTGCTCTGTCCAACAGTCCGAAAGGCACAATGATTTCGTCAAACTGCTTTTTGTTAATGGCCCAAAAATGGTAGAAATCTACATAATCTGTGCCTAATTTTCGGAGGCTTTCTTCTAAAGTGGCCTCGTAATCGTCGGCACTTTTGACCTTACCCAAGGGGCATTTTGTGGAGATGTATACCTTATCTCGAATGGGAGCAAGGGCTTTGCCAATGGCGATCTCGCTGTTATTATGGCAGTAGTAGAGTGCAGTATCGAAATAGTTGATGCCCAGCTCGTAGGCGCGCATCAGCATTTCGTTTACTTTTTCCTGCTCAATATGCCATACGCCCTTTTCATCCTCATATTCAGGAAGACGCATACAGCCAAAGCCCAGTGCGGAAATCGCTACACCTGTATTGCCGTGTTTACGGTATTGCATAAGATCCCTCTTTCCATTTTTCTTTTAGTATAGCATATATTTCCAAAAAAGCCACCGAGAAATCGGTGGCTTTTAGATTTATTATGCGGGCTTGAAGCTGTCCTTCAGGCTAACGCTGCGATTAAAGACCAAGTGGTCGGGAGTGGAGTCTTTGCTGTCCGGGCAGAAATATCCCAGACGCATAAACTGGTAGGAAGCAGGTGCTTTGGCGTTTTCCAAAGATTTTTCTACCTTACAGCCGGTGAGCACCTCCAAGGAATTGGGGTTCAGGCAAGCAAGGAAATCCTTTCCTGCAGCATCAGGATCGGGATCGTCAAAGAGATTGGCGTACTGCCGCACCTCTGCATCCAAGCAGGTTTCGGCATCTACCCAGTGGATGGTTGCGCCCTTGATCTTCCGTCCGTCGGCAGGATCGCCGCCCTTGGAATCGGGATCATAGGTAGCCAAAACCTCGGTTACATTGCCGTTTTCGTCGGTAACACAGCCGGTGCAGGAAATAACATATGCACCCTTCAAGCGGCACTCCGGGCCACCGGGGAACAGACGCTTATATTTCGGCACAGGTTCTGCAAGGAAATCATCTGCTTCAATCCACAGATTCCGGGAGAAGGTGATGGTGCGAGTGCCGGCATCGGGATCATTGGGGTTGTTTTCTACCTCGAAGGTCTCGCTCTGACCCTCAGGATAGTTGGTAATGGTCAGTTTCACAGGCTTTAGTACTGCCATAACACGCTGGGCGGTTTCATTCAAGTCCTCCCGCAGACAGTATTCCAGGAAAGCATACTCAATGGTGTTGGGGCTTTTTGCGACGCCTACACGGTCACAGAAATTGCGAATTGCTGCAGGGGTATAGCCACGGCGGCGCAGACCGCAGAGGGTGGGCATTCTGGGATCGTCCCAACCGGATACATAACCGTTTTCCACCAATGCTCTCAGCTTCCGCTTTGAAAGCACCGTGTGGTCAATTCCCAAACGAGCAAATTCGATCTGACGGGGCGTGTGGGGTACGGAAACATTTTCCACGACCCAGTTGTAAAGAGGTCTGTGGTTTTCAAACTCCAAGGAACACAGAGAGTGGGTAATACCCTCCAGTGCATCCTGAATGGGGTGGGCAAAGTCGTACATGGGATAGATGCACCACTTGTCTCCTTGGCGGTGATGGTGCATATGGCGAATACGGTAAATGACCGGGTCGCGCATATTAAAGTTGCCGCTGGCAAGGTCGATCTTTGCACGCAGGGTGTATTTGTTGTCCTCAAATTCACCGGCTCGCATTCTTGCGAACAGGTCAAGACTTTCCTCGATAGGACGGTCACGGTAGGGGGAGGTGGCGGGTGTGTTCAGATCACCACGCATTTCCTTTGCCTGCTCCGGAGTCAGCTCGCAGACGTAGGCAAGACCCTTTTTGATAAGTTCTACGGCATATTCGTAGTCCTTCTCGAAATAGTCAGAGCCGTAGTAGAACCGGTCGCCCCAGTCAAAGCCCAGCCAGTGGATATCCTCCTTAATGGCTTCCACAAATTCCACATCTTCTTTTGTGGGATTGGTGTCGTCCATACGCAGGTTACAAAGACCCTGGAACTTTTCAGCAGTGCCAAAGTCGATGATCAAAGCCTTGCAGTGGCCAATGTGGAGATAGCCGTTGGGCTCAGGGGGGAAACGGGTGTGCACAGTTTGGCCTGCATAGCGGCCACCCTCGGCAATATCCTCTTCAATAAAGGCATGAATGAAATTCTTGCTTTCGGTCATTTCAGCCATTATTTATACCTCTCTTTTTGCGAAAAATCACAGTTTATTATAAACGTTTTTCCTTGATTTTGCAACAGCAAAAGAAAGATTTTCCTATAAAAACTTATTTGGGTCTAAAAATTAAAAACAATTTGCGAAATCTGCGAAATTTTTGTTGTCATTTTGCCCTTCTTATTATAGAATAAGAGAAGTAAAGAGAGGAGTGGATATCCGTGTCCCAAATCAAATACAAAAGAATTCTCCTGAAGATCAGTGGCGAAGCCTTGGCAGGCGATCTGCGCCGTGGCATCGACTTTGAAATTCTCAACACTGTTTGTGCTGTCATTAAGAAATGCACAGACCTTGGTGTGCAGATCGGTCTTGTCGTTGGCGGCGGCAATTACTGGCGCGGTGTAAAGGACGGCGCAGATAAAATGCAGCGCAGTCACGCAGACTCTATGGGTATGCTGGCAACAGCTATGAACGCTATTGCAGTAGCCGATGCGCTGGAAAAGCAGGACGTGGACGCAAGAGTACTTTCTGCTGTGGAGATGCCAAAATTTACGGAGTATTTTACCCGTGACTTGGCAAACCGTTACTTAAACGAGGGCAAGGTGGTTATTTTTGCTTGTGGTACGGGACATCCTTATTTCTCAACGGATACGGGTGCGGTGCTGCGAGGAGTGGAAATCGAAGCAGATGCAATTCTTATGGCTAAGAATGTGGACGGTATCTACTCTGCTGACCCGGTGCTGGATCCCACGGCTGTGAAATTTGATGAGCTGACCTATGACGAGGTCCTTGCCCGTCACTTAAAGGCTACGGACTCCACCGCTATGACCCTGGCCATGGACAACCATGCAACGCTTATCTGCTTTGCGCTGAAGGATCCGGAAAATATTGTCCGCGTAGTTTGCGGAGAGAAGATTGGAACAACTGTTAAGGAGGCATAAAAATATGAAGGTAGATTTTACTGAATACGCAAGAAAGATGGATAAGACCCTGGACGTGCTTGCTGAAAATTTCGGCGCTGTCCGTGCCGGCCGTGCCAACGCAAAGGTACTTGACCGCATCACTGTAGAATATTATGGAAGTGAGACTCCCTTGAACGGTGTGGCCACCATTTCCTCTCCCGATGCCCGTACCCTTGTTATTCAGCCTTGGGACACCAAGCTCCTGCGTGAGATCGAAAAGGCAATTTTAGTTTCGGATCTGGGCATCAATCCCCAGAACGATGGCCGTGTTATTCGCCTGAATTTCCCTCAGCTTACCGAGGAGCGTCGTAAGGATCTGACCAAGCAGGTCAAGAAATATGCTGAGGACGCAAAGGTTGCTATGCGCAACATCCGTCGTGACGGTATGGACTACGTGAAGAACCTGAAAAAGAAATCCGAGATCACCGAGGATGATCAGAAGACTGCAGAAAAGGATCTGCAGGATCTGCTGGACAAGTACACTAAGAAAGTGGACGAAGCCTTGGCTGCCAAGGAAAAGGAACTGATGGCGATCTAAAATACACGGGGGTGTTGGCAACAGCACCTCCGTCTTAATCTTGAATTGCGAGGTCATTTTATGGCACTTTTCAAAAAGAACAAGGAAAGCCTGCCTGCGCCCCAACACATCGCTATTATTATGGATGGCAATGGCCGATGGGCAAAAAAACGGGGGTTGCCCCGATCTGCAGGACACGCCGCCGGTGGCGAAACTTTCCGCCATATTGCATCCCACTGCCGGGACTTAGGCGTTAAATATTTGACGGTCTATGCCTTCTCCACAGAAAACTGGAGAAGGGCAGAGGACGAGGTGGCAGGGATTATGACCCTTATGGGGAAATACCTGGACGAAGCCCTCCGGGATATGGAGATCAATAAGACCCGTATCAAATTCTTCGGTGACTTGTCCCGTCTTTCTCCCGAATTGCAGGATAGATGCCGTGCGGCAGAGGAGCGTTCTGCCGATTATACAAAGCATCAGGTGAATTTCTGCTTTAATTACGGTGGCAGAGACGAGCTTGTTCGCGCAGCAAAGGCTTTTGCTGCCGACGTGGCGGCTGGAAAAAAGCAGCCGGAAGATTTGACAGAGGAAATGCTCTCCGGATACTTATATTCTGCAGATGTTCCGGATCCGGAACTGATCATTCGTCCTTCCGGTGAAATGCGCACCAGCAATTTCCTGCTGTGGCAGTCTGCCTATTCAGAATATGTCTTTATGGACGTGCTGTGGCCGGACTTTACGGGG
>JAZKXS010000006.1:0-4834 GCA_045611745.1 Faecousia sp. | reverse complement strand
GAGCAGGTTCTACATCTGCTCCTTTCAATATTCGTCCCTGCTGTGTGTAGCAATGGTTACATCCGGCAGGTCCCGTATCCGGAATCACTGCAAAGTAACGCAGCAAATCCTGCTTCAGATTATCCATCTCCAAGCTGTCAGAGGACTTTCGAACGAAGTCATCAAGATACTTGCGGTACTCTTTGATTGTCCGTTCTCTGACCTTCTGCGCCGTCTTGAAGGAGATAAATTCCACCGTTGCCTCACAGAGGCTTTTCCTTGTTTTCCGAACATTTTTGACTCTCATAGTAAACGCTCCTTTTTGTCTAGACCATAGGCTCAGAAACGTTTTACTGTTATATTGGAGGCATGAAAAACAACAAAATAAAACAAAAAGTTGGAAATTCACGACCAAAATCGCAAATTTCCAACTAATGGCAGGGGCACAAGGACTTGAACCCTGAGCCTACGGTTTTGGAGACCGCCGCTCTACCAATTGAGCTATACCCCTATATACATTATATATTGATATAAAGGCCGGAGCCTGAAAATGGCTGGTGGGCCTTCAGGGATTCGAACCCGGGACGATCCGGTTATGAGCCGGAGGCTCTAACCAACTGAGCTAAAGGCCCGTATGGGCGGGAAAATACCACGCCCGGATATTATAGCACCCGAATTTGTTTCTGTCAAGTGTTCCGAAAACAAAAAACCGAAGCATTTGTATGCCTCGGTTTTGATGGTTATGCACGATCGATCAGTGCGAAAAATTTATTTACCTGCAGGGTAAACCACTGGAAGAACTTTAAGAATTTCGGCATAAATTTTGCCAAAAAGCTTGCCATAGTATTTTTCTCCGGGGCTGCATTTGCATCGGCGCTATCCTCCGGTTCACTGGGAGATTGTTCTGCGTCGTCCGTTGCGGTATCTCCGGTAGTGGTATCTCCGGTAGTGGTATCTCCGGTAGTGGTATCTTCAATAGTGGTATCTTCAGCGGCGGTTTCGTTTTCGGTGGCAAGAACGCTGACAGGCAGCAGGGAAACCAACAGAAGAAGCACAAGAGAAATACTAATTACTTTTCTAATGATGTGTTTCATAAAAACACCTCCAAATATTTATGCATATATCATACCAAACAAAAAATGGAAATGCAACCCCCGATTTCTGCTGTTTTGTGCATCTTTCCAGTTTCCTTTTAACAATGGGAGGTTGATTTGTGGAAAAATGCAATGAATTTTTATACATAAAATGTTGACATTATGCATTATAAGATGTATAATCAATGCATAATTTTGAATGAATACTTTTTGGAGGCGTAAAATGGATAAGGAAAATATCAAAAAAGTAGTGCTTGCCTATTCCGGCGGCCTGGATACATCTATTATCATTCCGTGGCTGAAGGAAAATTACAATAACTGTGAGGTCATCGCAGTTGCCGGCAATGTGGGTCAGGCTGATGAGCTGGAGGGCTTGGAAGAAAAGGCTATCAAGACCGGTGCATCGAAACTGTATGTGCTGGATCTGACCGACGACTATGTGGATAATTATATTATTCCTACAATGAAGGCCGGTGCGATCTATGAAGAATATTTGCTTGGCACCAGCCACGCCCGTCCTTGCATCGCAAAGGGCTTGGTGGAAATCGCATTGAAGGAGGGCGCAGACGCCATTGCCCACGGCTGTACCGGCAAGGGCAACGACCAGGTGCGTTTTGAGCTGACAATTAAGCATTTTGCACCCAATATGCCCATTATCGCCCCTTGGCGTGAGTGGAACATAAAGTCCCGTGACGAAGAGATCGATTATGCTGAGGCACACAATGTGCCCCTGAAGATCAACCGGGAGACCAACTACTCCAAGGACAAGAACCTGTGGCATCTTTCCCACGAGGGTTTGGATTTGGAGGACACCGGAAACGAGCCTTTGTACGAAAAGCCCGGCTTCCTGGAAATGGGCGTTTCTCCGCTGCTGGCACCCGATAAGCCCACCTACATAACCTTGGAGTTTGACAAGGGTGTTCCCGTAGCACTCAATGATGAAAAGCTCAGCGCTAAGGATATCATCCTGAGGCTCAACAAGCTGGGCGGCGAAAATGGCATCGGCCTGCTGGACATCGTAGAAAACCGCTTGGTTGGTATGAAGTGCCGTGGTGTTTATGAAACCCCCGGTGGCACGATTCTTTACAAGGCCCACAGCGTACTGGAAAGCATCTGCCTTGACAAGCTGACGCTTCACGAAAAGCAGAAGCTGTCCATCACTTTTGCAGAGCTGGTTTACAACGGCCAGTGGTTCACACCCCTGCGCGAGGCGCTGTCTGCTTTTGTGGATAAGACCCAAGAGCGTGTTACCGGTAAGGTTCGGCTGAAGCTTTACAAGGGCAATATGATCAATGCCGGTGTCTGGAGTCCTTACTCTTTGTACTCTGAGGAGATCGCTACCTTTGGTGAGAGCGATTACAATCAGGCAGACGCTGCCGGATTTATTAACCTCTTTGGCCTTCCCATTGCTGTACAGGCTATGGTAGACGGTAAGTAAGTATGGCAAAGATGTGGGCAGGCCGGACGGACGGCACAACTGAAAAAATCGCGGATGATTTTAATTCCTCCATCCGTTTCGACTGCCGAATGTACCGCCAGGACATTACCGGCAGTATGGCCCACGCGGCAATGCTGGCAGCCAAGGGGATCATTACACAGGAGGAAGCGGACACTCTGATTGCAGGCTTGGAAAATATCCTTGCCGATTTAGATAGCGGCGCGCTTTCCGTAGATATGGCCAGCGAAGATATCCATATGTTTGTAGAGCAGGTGCTGACCCAGCGGTTGGGAGATGTGGGCAAAAAGCTCCACACGGCCCGATCCCGGAATGATCAGGTGGCGCTGGATCTGCGAATGTACTTAAGAGCAGAGATTGACGAGATCGTTGGACTCACCAAGAAGCTGATAGCGGCTGTGACAGATAAGGCAGAGGAAAACAAAGACGCCATTATGCCTGGCTACACCCATTTGCAACGGGCGCAGCCCATTACCTTCGGTCACCAGCTTATGGCCTATGCCATGATGCTTTTGCGGGATGTGGATCGGCTAACGGATACCCGTAAGCGTATGAATATGTCCCCAATTGGCTGCTGTGCGCTGGCAGGTACGACCTACGATACAGACCGATATTTCGAGGCGGAAAAGCTGGGCTTTGACGGCATTTGTCTCAATTCTCTGGACGGTGTCTCCGACCGGGATTTCTGCGCAGAACTTTTATCTGCACTCTCTATTTTGATGATGCATTTGTCTCGCTTTTCTGAGGAGATCATCCTCTGGTCAAGCTGGGAGTTTAAGTTCATTGAGCTGTCAGATGCCTTTACAACAGGCTCGTCCATTATGCCCCAGAAGAAAAACCCTGACATGGCGGAGTTGGTTCGAGGCAAAACCGGCAGAGTTTACGGTGATTTGATGGGCTTGCTTACCACCTTAAAGGGCTTGCCCCTTGCGTATAACAAGGATATGCAGGAGGACAAGGAAAGCGTATTTGACGCTTGCGATACCGTAAAGATGTGCCTGCAGGTATTTGCACCGATGGTGGCCTCTATGACTGCCCTGCGGGACAATATGAAGCGAGCAGCCCAAAAGGGCTTCATCAACGCCACAGATTTGGCGGATTATCTTGTAAAAAAGGGAATGCCCTTCCGCAGTGCCTATAAAATCTCCGGTCAGATCGTAGCTGACTGCATCCGGGAGAATTTGGTGCTGGAGGAGTACCCTTTGGATAGATATAAAGGTTATTCAGAGCTGTTCGATACGGACCTGTATAACGAAATCGATCTGCTGACCTGTGTGGAAAAGCGGATCAGCGAGGGCGGCACTTGCGTTGCCTCCGTGGAAAAGCAAATTCAGTATGTAAAAGAAAAAATTTAAACAATTATAGGAGGAAACAATTATGAAAAAAATTATTGCTTTGGTTTTGGCAGTTATGATGATGGCAACCTGCTTTGCTGCTTGCGGCGGCACGAAGGGCGCAACTTTGGCAGATGTTAAGAAAGCCGGCAAGCTGGTAGTTGCTACCTCTCCTGACTTCCCTCCCTTTGAAAGTGTTGAGGGCGGCAAGGTCGTTGGTATCGAAGTAGACATTATGGAACTGATCTGCGCTGAACTGGGCGTAGAACTGGAGATTGTGCAGATGGACTTTGACTCTGTCCTCATCGGCATTCAGGCTGCAAAGTATGACTGCGGTATGTCCGGCATTACCGCTGATGAATCCCGCAAGAAGAATATGCTCTTTACGGATCCCTACTACAACGCTGCACAGGTTATTGTTGTTCAGAATGGCAGCACTATTGCAGGCAAGGCGGATCTGGAAGGCAAAACCGTTTCTGTTCAAGCCGGCACCACCGCTGAAAGCGGCTGCAACGACGCAGGCATTGCTGTAAAATCCTTTGCACAAAACGCAGATGCAAAGACAGCTCTGAAGAACGGCCAGGTTGACGCTTGGATCGTAGATAATCTGACAGCTATGCAGATGGTTCAGGAAGGCGACGGCCTGACTATTCTGGCAGAGAAGATGACCGATGAGCCCTATGCTTTCGCTTTCGCATTTGGTTCCGAGGATCTGGTTGCTGAGATCAATAGGATTTTGAATGGTTTGATTGAAGACGGCACTGTGGCAAGCATTTTCGAAGAGTACGACGAAACATACTTTAAGCCCTAAGGAAAACCTTGGCTCCGTGCTTTTGCACGGAGCCAGCTTGGGTTTATCCCTTTGGAATTTTGAAATGGTAAGGAATAGATTTCATGAATTGGTTTGAAAAATTAGAGAGTACTTTCCTGGAAGATAACCGTTATATGTGGCTGATTGACGGTCTTGGAAA
>JAZKXS010000005.1:0-19476 GCA_045611745.1 Faecousia sp. | reverse complement strand
CCTCGTTTAGCGGCCGAAAAAATACGGGAGACCATTTATAATGAATTGGGCTTTACAGTTAACATAGGTATTTCCACCAATAAGCTTCTTTCCAAGATGGCAGGGGATTTTGAAAAGCCTAATAAAGTCCATACGCTGTTTCCGGAGGAAATGGAAGAAAAAATGTGGCCGCTGCCGGTGCGTGATTTGTTTCTGGTGGGTGCGGCTACGGAGAAAAAGCTAAAGCGTTTGGGGATGCACACCATTGGCGACTTAGCTCGGGCAGATGTAAAGTTTTTGCGGAATCGGTTTGGAAAACCGGGGGAGACGCTGTGGCATTTTGCAAATGGTCGAAATACAGATGCCGTAAATCCTATTGCGCCTCTCAATAAGGGCTATGGAAACTCTGTTACCACAGCGCAGGACGTAGTGGATCGGGAGACCGGGCGACAAGTGCTGCTAAGTCTTTGTGAAACGGTGGCTTCCCGGATGCGGAAGGACGAGCAATGGGGAAGTTGCGTGTCCGTCCATTTCCGTACGGCAGATTTTAATCATTATTCCCACCAATCCCAGCTTTCCGGTGCTACCAATATCACCCGGGAAATATTTTTGGCAGCCTGCCGGTTGTTCGACGAAGGCTGGGACGGCGCAACACCTCTGCGTCAGATTGGTGTGCAGGTAACCGGACTTTCTGGCCAAGCCTATCAGCAGTACGACCTTTTCTCCGGGGAAACGCCCCAAAAGTATGAAAAGAGGCTTGCGTTGGACGAAACGGTAGATGCCCTCCGGGATAAATATGGGGAAACAGTGATCCATCGGGCGAAATTTGCAAACGCTCCGGAAGCACATATGGCAGGTGGCTTGGATAAAGCTCGCCGTACTGGTATTACCAAACCAATTCCGCCGGAATTTGACGCTGGAAAAATCGAGAAAGAGGATGTATAATGATTGCAAAGGAGGGGCAAGTGAATGTCCGTCGTAAAATTCTACCGGGGCGATCCCAATGCCCCTAAAACGACCCAAGGTGCTCACCTGGGAGCCAATGCCATTATTACCTGCGGTGATAAGCTGCTGCTGGAAAAGCGGCGTGATTGCGATCTGTGGGGCTTGGTAGGCGGTGGTGTAAAAAACTATGAAACGCCTTTGCAGGCCATCGTCCGTGAAGTTTATGAGGAGCTGGGTGTCCGGGTTGGGAAAGAAAAATTCCAAAAGTTAGGTGTCTATGGAGAACCGGGACGGATCGCAGCCTACTGCGACGGCAGTATCTGGCGAATGGTGATTGTGGTATTCCGTTTAGAATTGCCGGAGGGACAGGAACTTCGCATCAGCAAGGAGTCCCGAGATTTGCGCTTCTTCACCCGGGAGGAATTAAAAGACGTTCCCATCGTCATCACCCATAGCGATATTGTAGAAGATCATTTTTATATAACTTGACATTTTTTTGATAAAATGATAATATATTTATGCAGTACTTATTGCGCTGCTGACAGGTTGGTGGAATGTGGATGTATTGCATTTTATGATGCAGAAAGGAGAGCTCTATATGTTCAAGAAAAGACGGTTGGTTATGTGCACACTTGTAATTATAGGTGTCATACTGATGTTCTCTTATCCGGTGATGTATGCTTCTGCGACGGAAAAGAATGATGTAATTTTTGATAAGGATATAGGTGCTTTTACCTATATAAATCCAGATGTTTTGTATGTTGCACATTCCGATGCAGCGGAAGAGTTTGAGAAGCAACTAAGATATGTACCTGATAGTGTTCTTTCTAGTTCTACTGAAGAATTGCTTGTATACTTTTTGCAGTCAGATTTTATGTTATATCAGAGGTGTAGAGAAGGCTTGCTGTCCTCTCCGGATTTGGTGAGATTTGTCGATTATATCACGCACCCTGCATTCAAGGAACTTGTAACCCGTAAGGATTTTCCTGCGGTTTTGGAAAACTACGTTAAGACGCTTCTAATGGATTCCAAATTTACAGAAGACATTGCGGATATTTTTGAGAAATTATTGGAACAGCCTGCCATCCAATCGTTGATTTTTGAAAGGGATGATTTGGCGCAGGAGTACCCAAATCTCCAAAGCATATATACCCAGAGCCAAGCCAGTACAGCGGCAATTGGAGATCTTGTTTGGACAATTGGTGACATAGATTATTATTCTGCGGGAACGATAAATACCGCCAATGGCAACTTGGTTGTAGTGGGAGAGCCTGAGCGTGAATTAACAACTTATGAAGTTAATATTTGTAATAGCATAAGTATAAGTGGTGCTACACGAGTGAACGAACCAACGGCTGTATATAATTGCCATTCTTACGCTTGGTATTATACTTCGATATATAATCCGTATTGGATTTGTGATGTTGGACCATTTATCGATGATAATGCTTGTTCAACAGCGTTTGATGTTAATTCGGCACAAGTGAATGATATAGTTGTCTACTTAAACGAAAATGGAGTTCCCTTGCATTCTGGTGTTGTGTCAAGCATCGATTCATCCGGGAATTTAATAGTCAAATCAAAGTGGGGGCAGGCAGGAGTTTACATTCATGCCATTGATAGTGTTCCGTCAGCCTATTGCATATCGTTGAATTCGCAGGAGGTTTGGTGTCTTGCTTTTAGATATCACAACTATAAAAGTGTTTATACAGGCAATAATTATCATTCAGGGCACTCTCGTTATTTGGAGTACATAGAGAGATGTGAAGTCTGTCAAATCTCTGGTGAAACCACATGGAAAGCGATTATTTGCAACGGGCCCCCTTGTTCGCTCATTATGCCAGTGGCAATGTTGGATGAGTGATTATAATATTCTTTATAAATAACGCTTTTTCAAAACGCACCTGTCTCAGACAGGTGCGTTTTAATATTTGTACGGTAGGTGTCTCTGCTTTTGGATATTATAGAAAATATGCAAAATATACTTGAATATTCATAAATTCTGTGATAATATACATTTTGACGGTGCAGTATCCTAGTCAGACCGATCACCTCCCAGGTAGGGCCTAAAAATCCTATGAAGGGCATATCGATGAAGTCCCTTGTGTCTGCTTTTTACGCCCAGTTTAGGGTGGATGCTGGGGGTTAAGGTTCCCGGGCGCACGCCAATGGCATGGCGTATACGACCCGGTTACCGTGGAGACCTGGTGTTGTGCGACGACGGTAAGTTTTTTTGTTTATTCAAAGAACACCGATCGCGTACGAGCCTGGTATGAACCTGCAAGGCAGTGCGCAGAATCGTGTGCTGTGTGCAGTGTAGCCTGCCTTGAGTGAGTATGCGGGGAAAAAGGAACCGCCGGTGTGTGGCTGATGGCCAGAGCCGCTTCCGGAATTGCCTTTGGAAACCATCCTTGCAAAAGAGGCTAAGGGGTGATTCGCGCTGCAGTGGAAAACACCTAGGCTGTCGTAATTGGGCAGACAGGGGATTACAGTACGGACTCAGTGGCAATCGGGTACTTGTTTCAGGCAACGAGCAAGCGAGTGGATGAAACGGAAACGGCCTGCGCGGCAACGGCAGGTTCTGCTCGGTGAAATACAACCCGACCTAAGCCGTAAGATTTATCCTGTCTGCTGCCGTCATCACTAATAAAGAATTAAGAGGGAAGAAACGTGGCAAAGTCCGATTCAGACAGTAGGAAAAAGGGAAAGCAAGCAAAATCACGGTGGATTATAACCATTTTCCTAATAACCATTGTCATATCTGCTACAATTTCGTTTTGCTCAACAGAGCTGATGGCAATGAGCGGTACGATCGTAGCGTTTATCATCCTGTGGATAATTGTGCTGATTGGTATTGTTTTTGATATCATCGGTGTTGCAGTTACTTCGGCAGACGAAAAACCGTTCCATTCTATGGCTGCAAGAAAGGTAATTGGTGCGCAGGAGGCTATTGGACTTTTGCGTAAGGCTGATAAGGTCAGTAGTATTTGCTGTGACGTAATCGGTGATATTTGCGGCGTAGTTTCCGGAAGTGCATCGGCTGCTATTGTTGCGCAAATTCTTTCGAATTTTGAATTTTCCGTACCGCAGATTATTTCTCTGGGTATGTCAGCGTTGGTTGCTGGTATGACTGTCGGCGGTAAGGCCATTGGTAAAGGCTTTGCAATTGGCTCCAGTACAGCGATTGTGCACACTGTTGGTAAGGTTATATGGAGCTTTGCGCACCTGTTTCAGAAAAAAGATAGGTAGGTATTACTTGTGAGTATTTTGGAAAACATCTACTGCCATCGGGATCTGACCCAGTTAAATGATGCACAACGGGAAACGTTGTGTCAGGAACTGCGGTCCTTTCTTGTTGAAAACGTATCTCGTACCGGTGGCCACGTTGCTTCCAATTTAGGTGTTGTTGAATTAACAGTTGCATTGGAGACTGTTTTTGATACAGCTATAGACCGTCTGGTATTTGATGTAGGTCATCAGTCTTATATTCATAAGCTGTTGACCGGTCGCCAGACGGATTTTTCCACGCTTCGGCAGTATGGCGGTATCGCTGGTTTTCCAAAACCAGCTGAAAGCGCAGCAGATGCTTTCACTGCAGGACACGCTTCCAGTTCGGTATCCATTGCCCTTGGAATGGCGAGAGCGAGGACACTTCTAAAGGAAAACTACAACGTAATTGCACTGATCGGTGATGGTGCGGCTACCGGTGGTTTGGCTTTTGAGGGACTAAACGATGCAGCGGTTAGCAAAGAGCCGATAATCGTTATTTTGAATGACAATGAATTGTCCATTGACAGAAATGTTGGAGGCCTTGCAAAGCATTTGTCTGCGCTGCGCACACGGGATCATTATTTGGGCTTTAAGCAGCATTATCGTAATATTATATTCCGCATCCCCGGCGGTAGGGCGATTTACCGTTTTACCCACGCAGTAAAAAACCGTGTTAGGCGCATGCTGCTTCCAACAACGATTTTTGAGAATATGGGCTTTACCTATTTAGGCCCTGTGGATGGGCATGATATGCCTAAACTGATATCTCTTTTGCGCAGAGCAAAAGAAATGCGTTCCCCTGTGGTACTGCACGTTATAACCCAAAAGGGCAGAGGTTATGCACCTGCCCAGGAGCATCCAAAACTGTTTCACGGCATTGGGAAATTTGATGCTGAAACCGGTGAACCGTTAAAAAAATCCATTCCGACATTTTCAGATGCTTTTGGTGAGAAAATGGTGGAATTGGCAGAGGAAAACGGAAAAGTTTGCGCAATTACAGCTGCAATGCCAGGTGGCACGGGACTATTGGATTTCAAGACGAAGTATCCTAATAGACTATTTGATGTTGGTATTGCCGAAGGGCATGCAGTCTCTATGGCAGGCGGTCTTGCCAAACAGGGAATGATTCCTGTTTTTGCAGTTTATTCCACCTTCCTGCAGCGCTCTTACGATATGCTTTTGCAGGATGTTTGTATGCAAAACCTCCATGCAGTGTTTGCTGTTGATCGTGCCGGCCTTGTAGGTGAGGACGGAGAAACTCACCACGGTGTTTTCGATGTTGGCTATCTGCGGCAATGCCCCGGTATGCAAATTTTGTGTCCTGCAAGCACCGGAGAGCTTAAGGATATGCTTTCTTGGGCGGTTAATGAGCAAAACAATCCGGTTGCAATCCGTTATCCAAGAGGTGGCAACAGAGGTTATACAGGCAGCGCATGGAAAGATGGTCCGGTCAGTCTTTGCTGTAAAGGCAGGGATGCGGTTCTCATTACCTATGGCGTTATGATTGAGAATGTGATGCAGGCAAAGGAAATTCTGGAGAAAGAGGGAATATCTGTTTCTGTGTTGCGGCTTTTGTCTCTGTCGCAGATGCCTGTGGATCAGATTGTTCACCATATTCCTTCTAATGTGCCTGTATTCATTTTTGAAGAAACAATGGCACATTGTGGCATTGGTGAATATCTTTCTATGCAATTGCGTGGGTATGATTGCACCAATCCCACGTATGTTAAAAATTTGGGTGGTGTTTTTATCCCCCACGGCGATATGAATGCGCTATACCGCCACTGCGGTTTAGATAGTCAAAGTATTGCAAAATTTGTACAGGAGGTATGCAGCCGTGAAAATTAAAAAAAGACTGGATGTCCTTCTGACGGAGCAGGGCTATGCTGATTCTCGTGCAAAAGCCCAGGCAATTATTATGAGCGGTCTTGTATATGTCAATGGTCAAAAGGCAGATAAGCCCGGTATGTCCTTTGAAGAAACCGTACCGCTGGAAGTTCGTGGTGCGACTTGCCCTTATGTTAGCCGAGGCGGTCTGAAGTTGGAGAAGGCTCTACGTGACTTTGGCGTCGATCCCACCGGCTTTGTATGCAGTGATTCCGGCGCTTCTACCGGCGGTTTTACAGATTGTCTGCTTCAGCAGGGTGCCAAAAAAGTGTTTGCCATTGATGTTGGCTATGGGCAGCTTGATTGGAAGATTCGTTCCGACCCTCGTGTTATAGTGATGGAACGTACCAATGTGCGTTATGTAACACCGGAGGACTTAGGAGAACCGCTGGACTTGTCTGTGGTCGATGTTAGCTTCATCTCCCTACGAATCGTTCTGCCTGTGATTAAAACCTTTTTGAAGCACACAGGTCAGGTTCTTTGTCTGATAAAGCCACAGTTTGAAGCCGGCAAAGAAAAGGTAGGAAAAAAGGGCGTCGTTCGTGATCCCGAAGTACATAGGGAAGTGTTGGACGATTTCGTTGCATTAACACAGGAAATTGGTTTTACTATTTTGGGAATGACTTTCTCTCCAGTAAAAGGACCGGAAGGGAATATTGAGTTCTTAGCGCATTTGACATTAGATGATAAGGCCGGTATCATACCGGATACGGCAGGCATTGTTGACCTTGCCCATAATACGCTGAAGGGGTGATAAAATGAAAAGAATAATCCTAACCCCCAACCCCTATCGGGATAAAAATTTCGGTACGGTACGTGCCGCACGGGATATTTTGCAGAATGCTGGCTTTGATGTGAAAATCTGCCTTCCTTTTGAAATAGAGCGAACTGCAGATATGCCGAAGGATATCCGTTTCCACAGATTGGATCGGGAACTGCCCGGCGCATTTATGGTCATTTGTTTTGGCGGTGATGGTACAATTCTGCACATGGCAAAAGCAGCAACACGTCAAAATGTTCCGATTTTGGGCGTAAATATGGGAACATTGGGCTTTATGGCAGAACTGGAAAACAGCGAACTGGCTATGCTGGAGAAACTGGCCATCGATGGGTTTCGTCTTGATGCCCGTATGATGCTGGATGTTACAGTTCATCGAGGTAGAGATATTATATTCCACGATATTTGTCTTAACGATGCGGTTGTTACGAAAGGTGCAGTGGCGCGCGTGATCCACATGGATGTGGATTGCGATGGCGTTCGTGCAATGGAATGTAATGGTGATGGTGTCATTGTTGCAACACCCACAGGCTCTACGGCATATAATCTATCTGCCGGCGGCCCGGTGGTGGAACCTGAGGCTTCCAGTATTTTGATTACGCCGATCTGCGCCCACGATATGGTAAGTCGCAGCATTGTTGCATCGGATAAACGGGTGATCACCATGTCGTTGATGCCCAATACCCGTCGCAGTGGCTATCTGTCTGTGGATGGTGGCAAAGCGTTACGTATCAATGCAGGCGATGTTATAACGATTAAAAAATCCCAGATGACTACCCAATTGGTGCGCATTAAAGATCACAGCTTCTATGATGTGGTCAATCAAAAATTCAAGAACAGTTGAGGGAATTGCCATGAAAAGTCAAAGACAGGCAAAGATAATGGAAATTATTACCACTCGTAATGTAGAAACCCAAGAGCAACTTTTGGATGCACTACAATCTGAGGGCTATCGTTGCACGCAAGCAACAATTTCCCGCGATATCAAGGAATTACGTATTGTAAAAGAACTGTCCAATCTTGGAACATATCGGTATGCAACGTCTGCTGGTGAATTTAGCAATTCTTTTACCGCTAAGCTCAATAAGATATTCAGGGAGTGTGTAATCAGCTACGACTATGCCCAAAACATTATCATTATTCGCACATTGCCCGGCCTGGCATCTGCTGCCGGCTCTGCAATCGATGCCATGAGTTTGAGTACGATTGTCGGTTCGCTTGCCGGCGATGATACGGTTATGATCGTTATGCGTGATACCAATGCTGCTGCGGCATTTTGTGGAGAGATCAAGAATCTGATTGGGTAAACAGGAGGAAAACGGGTATGCTTCGTGTACTGCATATTGAAAATATTGCGGTAATTGAATGTGCGGATATCGAATTCGATCGTGGGTTCAATGTACTTACTGGTGAGACAGGTGCAGGTAAATCCATTGTGATCGATGCGATTTCTGCTATCATCGGCGAGCGCGCATACCGGGATATGATTCGTACCGGAGCGGAAAAGGCCTCCGTTCAAGCGGTGTTTTCAGATGTACCGGAACTGGGCTGGTTTGCAGATAATGGTGTTGCCTACGAAGCAGAGACGGTTATTCAACGTGAGATTTTCCTGGATGGCAGAAATGTCTGCCGTGTCAATGGAGGGCTGGTTTCTGTTTCTGTTTTACGCAAATTGGGCAGTCAGTTAATTGATATCCATGGACAGCACGATTCTGCCTCTTTGTTTGATGAAGGAAGTCATCTGCAGTTTCTGGATGATTTTGCAGCGAACGAGGAATTGCGTTCAGGCTATCGAGAAAAGTTTGATACTGTCGTAAATATCCGTGGTGAGATTGATCGGATTTCTATGGACGAAGGAGAGAAACTTCGGCGTATGGAGACGCTTCGGTATCAAATTGCGGAAATCGAAAAAGCCGAGCTTGAGGTAGGGGAGGATACCGTTTTAGAGGAACGACGGAAGCTCCTGCAAAATAGTGAGAAGCTCAGCGATGGTATGGAGACGGCTGTAAAGGCGCTCTATGGAAACGACGATTCTGACGGCGCTGTAGCGCTTTTGCAGGAAGCTGGGCGAGAGCTTTCGCGCCTTTCCCGATATACCGATGCCTATAATACCATTCAAGAAAAGGTCAATGACCTTATGTACCAATTGCAGGATGTTGCAGAAGAGCTTTGGGATGCCAAGGATGATTTGAGTTATTCTCCTCAAGAGCTTGACCGCATTGAGGAACGCTTGGATACAATTCACAGACTGCGGAAAAAGTACGGCGCAACCTGCGAGGATATCCTTTCTTATATGCAAAAGGCAAAGACAGAACTTGATGAAATTGAATTTGCCGACGATCACTTAGAAAAACTGAAAAAGAAGCTCCAAAAAGTGGAAGCGGAGGCTTGGTCTGCGGCGAATGCGCTGACAGAGAATCGGCAAGAAAAGGCCGATGCCTTGTCAAAAGCCATTTGTTCTGAGCTGACACAGCTGGATATGCCCAAAGTTCAGTTCTCTTGTGAATTTACCAAAACAGAGCTGACGCCAACCGGTGCTGACGGCGTAGCCTTTTATATGTCTGCCAACGCAGGTGAAGCACTGAAACCTATGAGTAAAGTTGCTTCCGGCGGTGAGTTGGCAAGAATTATGCTAGCGATGAAGAATGTGCAGGCGGAAAAAGACCGAATCGATACCCTTATTTTCGATGAGGTGGATACGGGCGTTTCCGGTCGAGCGGCGCAAAAGGTAGCGGAAAAGCTGCGCAGTGTCGCAAGAAATAAGCAGGTTCTCTGTGTGACCCATTTGCCACAGCTTGCGGCGTTGGCAGATACCCATTTGCTGATCGCCAAAGAGGAGCGTAATGGTCGTACCTATACAACAGTAGCGCCATTGGATAAAGCTGGCAGAACAAGAGAGCTTGCCCGAATTATTGGCGGAACCAATATTACGGAGATAACCCTTAGAAGTGCAGAGGAAATGCTCCGCACTTGACAAATAATGAGATTTTCGTTATCATATCGACATATAAACACATTGATGGGATGAAGTAAGCACACCCCTTCTTACAGAGAGCTGCCGGCTGGTGTGAGGCAGCAGAACGTGTGCTGAAGTTACCTCCCGGAGTGGCTTTCCTGAAGGAACAGTAGGGAAGGACGGGTGCGCCCGAAAAAGCGCAAGCGTTTTTAACGCTGTGAGGTCAGTGTCGTGAGGCATTGACAAACCAGAGGTGGTACCGCGTAATTTACGCCCTCTGTCCTTTTTGGACAGAGGGTTTTTTGTTTTTGAGGTGAGGTAATATGCTTGAAAGGCCTATGGATGTGCTAAATAGCTATCCCATCCGTAGAACGGATGAACAGAAAACGGCATTTATTTCTGCATTAACAGAATATGTAAGCAATTTAGGATATCCTGTAAATGTGGAGCAGGATAGTAATAACCGAAATGTTGTGATCGGAGATCCCAATAACGCACGGTATTTGATAACAGCCCACTATGATACCCCTGTATCATCTATGTTTCCCAATCTTTTGCTGCCAAAGAGCTTTGCCCTGTTTTATTTGTACCAAATCAGCATAATTTTTGCCTATATGCTTATTGCCCTTGTGGTTTGCGCACCTGTATGGCTGCTGACGCAAAATAAAACAGCCACATTCCTCGTGTGGTATATTACCTATATGGTTCAGGCAATGTGGGGAAGAATCGGAAAACCAAATAAGAATAATTTTAACGACAATACCTCCGGTGTGGTAACCCTCTTAGAAACAGTAGTTGCACTTCCTCAGGAACTAAGAGACAGAGTTTGCTTTGTGTTATTTGACCAAGAGGAAAAAGGTCTTGTTGGGTCGAAAATTTATCGAAAAGCCCATAAAGAGCAAACCGATAAGCAGATCGTTTTGAATCTTGATTGTGTAGGTGACGGCGATATTTTGCAGTTTGAGCCTGTCAAGAGCATCCAAAATGACACGGAGTTTTTAAATGAAATTTCTGCAATTTGTACAGTTGTTGGAAACAAGGAACTACGGCTTACGAAAGGACCTTTTACCGGTTCGTCCGATCAAAGGAGTTTCCCTAAAGCTGTTGGTATTAAAGCCTTGCATTATAAAAAGGGGATAGGTCTTTATTGCGGACATATTCATACAAATAGGGATAAAACCCTCGATGAAACGAATGTAAATATTTTGCGGAGTGCATTGATTCGCATTATAAGCTCTGCTGAGAAGAAAGGATAAATGAAAATGAAGCTTTACGATGAACTGGTTGCAAGAGGCTTGATTGCCCAGGTTACCAACGAAGAAGAAATCAAGGAAATGATTAACAATGGCAAAGCCACATTTTATATTGGCTTTGACCCCACCGCAGATTCTCTGCACGTCGGTCATTTTATGGCGTTGTGCCTGATGAAGCGCTTGCAAATGGCAGGTAATAAGCCTATCGCTCTTATTGGCGGTGGTACAGCTATGATCGGTGATCCCTCCGGAAGAACCGATATGCGCTCTATGATGACCAAGGAGACCATTGAGCATAACTGCGCTTGCTTCAAAAAGCAAATGGAACGCTTCATTGAGTTCGGTGAGGATAAGGCTCGGATGGTCAACAATGCTGATTGGTTGCTGAACCTGAATTATGTGGAATTTATCCGCGAGATCGGTGGCTGCTTCTCTGTGAACAATATGCTCCGTGCAGAGTGCTTCAAGCAGAGAATGGAAAAGGGACTTTCTTTCCTGGAATTTAACTATATGCCTATGCAGTCCTACGACTTTTACTACCTGTTTAAGGAATACGGCTGTAATATGCAGTTTGGTGGTAACGACCAGTGGAGCAATATGCTGGGCGGCACCGAACTGATCCGCAAGAAGCTTGGCAAGGATGCCCATGCAATGACCATTACTTTGCTTTTGAACTCTGAGGGCAAGAAGATGGGCAAAACTGCCAAGGGCGCTGTTTGGCTGGATCCCAATAAGACCTCTCCCTATGACTTCTACCAGTACTGGCGAAATGTGGAGGATGCCGATGTACTCAAGTGCATCCGTATGGTGACGTTCCTGCCTTTGGAGCAGATCAATGAGATGGACGGCTGGAAGGACGCTAAGCTGAATGAAGCAAAGGAAATCCTAGCCTTTGAGCTGACAAAGCTGGTTCATGGTGAGGATGAGGCTGTAAAAGCTCAGGCTTCCGCAAAGGCGCTCTTTATGGGTGGTGGTGATGCCGAGATGCCTACCACAGAAATCAGCGCAGACCAGCTTGTTGACGGCAAGATCGGCATTTTGAACCTGATGGTTGTTTGCGGCCTTGCACCTTCCAATAAGCAGGCGCGTCAGCTTGTAGAGCAGGGCGGTGTTTTTGTAAACGACGAAAAAGTACCTGCACCCCAGTTTGCTGTTACAGAAGAAATGCTTAAAGAGGGCGTTAAGATCCGCAAGGGTAAAAAGGTATTCCACAAAGCACTGCTAAAGTAATATAAGGGAGGTGATTGCCTCCCTTATACAAAAAACTGGACATTTCAACGAAAAATGCTATACTATATCCATAGACTACCTACACTATTTATTGGAGGTTCCCTATGAAACTAAATTATAAGCGTACAATTCTTGTAGGTTTTGCTTTCTTTCTTATTTGTGCATTTTGGCAGGCCTATGATGCAACGATTCCTGTAATTCTTACTAATAAATTTGGTATGTCTCAGACTTGGTCCGGCTTAATTATGGCTCTGGATAACATCTTAGCTGTATTTATGCTGCCGATTTTTGGCGCGCTCTCGGATAAACATGTCGGTAAGAAATCCGGCAAGCGCACACCCTTTATTATGGTTGGTACCATAATTGCCGCAGTGGCACTGGTTGCGCTGAGCTTTGTGGATGCTGCGCAGCTGAAGAACATCTCGGATGTTTCTGCCATTGATGATCCTGCGACCCTTGGCGTGATCTATGAACAACAAGGGGATCGGGAACTGAAGACCCCGGACGGTGATGCCTATATTCTTCGTAATCTGTTTGAGAAAGAAGAATTTATGGCAATTACCAGCCAGATTGAGAATGAAGATGGTAAACTCGTAACAAACCCTGACTACACCAATTATGTGGCACCTGCTCGGCAGGCCTGCGCTGCAGATGCAACTGCTGCGGATCCCACTGCACTCATTATGTTTGTGACGCTTTTATTAGCGTTGCTGATTGCTATGTCTGTTTTCCGCAGTCCGGCAGTCGCACTGATGCCTGACGTGACCATTAAGCCACTGCGGTCTAAGGGTAATGCGATCATTAATTTGATGGGCACTGCCGGTGGTATTCTTGTACTGGTGTTGGGTATTGTTTTTGCAACCGGTGCTGTTAAGAATTCTATGATGAATTATACGGTCTATTATGGTGTCGTTGCCGCCTTAATGATTGGTTCGCTGGTGATTTTCCGTCTTACCGTTCGTGAACCTCAGTGGGTTTCCGAGATGCAGGCAGAAAGTGAACGCCTTGGCATTGAAGAGAACCAATCTGACGAGGAAAAGAACGATCGTCAGCTGAACAAGGCAGAGAAACGCAGCCTCTTACTGATCCTTGCTTCTGTTGCGCTGTGGTACATCGGCTACAATGCCATAACATCCAAGTATTCTCTCTATGCAAGCCGTGTTTTGGACATGGACTACAATACTACACTTCTGCTGGCCCAGGGAGCTGCAATCGTTGCTTACATTCCTGCAGGCCTTGTAGCCTCTAAGATTGGCAGAAAAAAGACCATATTGGGCGGCGTAATTATGCTTACGTCTGCATTTGCGATTGCGTCGTTTATGCGCGCCGGCAGTTCCGTTATGGTGATGAATTTGCTGTTTGCTTTGGCAGGTATTGGCTGGGCTACCATCAATGTTAACTCCTTCCCAATGGTTGTTGAATTGAGCTCCGGCTCTGATATCGGCAAGTATACTGGATACTATTACACAGCTTCTATGGCGGCGCAGATCGTCACACCCGTACTTTCCGGCGCACTTATGGATATGACCGGAAGAATGACTATTTTGTTCCCCTATGCTGCTGTTTTTGTCGGACTAGCTTTTGTAACAATGTTCTTTGTTTGCCACGGTGATAGCCGTCCCGAGGCACAAAAGGGCTTAGATGCACTAAATGTGGATGATTAATTTGACTATCATAATTTTTGTAATTTGTATTTTGTACATCTTGCTGCTCCGTGGTCGTGTTCGCCACCCGAAGCTGAATGATTTGCGTGGCTGGTCATATGCCCACCGTGGATTGCACGATAATGTTTATCCTGAAAATAGTATGGCGGCCTTCCAACATGCTTTAGAGGCTGGTTATGGTATGGAGCTTGACGTGCATTTAATGGCCGACGGCAACCTTGCTGTGATCCACGATTCGTCCTTAAAAAGGACGGCAGATCTGGATAAGATCATTGAGCATATGACCTTTGAAGAACTTTCGATGTGCAAGCTGGAGGGAACGCAGGAACGTATTCCCTTGCTTAAAGATGTGCTTGATATGGTTGCAGGAAGAGTTCCGTTAATCGTGGAGATTAAGTCTGAAGGGAACAACTATGCAGCCGTAGCAGAAGCGGTCTGCAGGGCTTTGCAGAATTATAAGGGCCTCTACTGTGTAGAATCCTTTGATCCCCGTGTTATTTTCTATGTGCGAAAGCACTACCCGAATTTCGTTCGTGGACAGCTCGCTCACAATTCTCTTTGTGAGAAAAGTAGTGTTCCTTGGATCTTGCGGTTCTTGCTGACTTATGATTTGCTGAACTTTCTTGTACTTCCTGATTTTATAGCATATCGGTATAAAGATAGAAAGACCCTAAGTAACTTCCTTTGCCGTAAGTTTTGGCGTGTTCAGGGTGTATCTTGGACAATTACTGACGAAAAGCAATATCACACAGCGAAGAAGGAAGGTTGGGTTCCTATCTTTGAGAATTTCAAGCCATAAAAACGCCGGTACCGCTTTCTGCGGTACCGGATTTTGCAAAACAACCCTCGGTTGAGGGAGTATACTACCAATGGTTGCAAAAAAACAACCAACAATCCATTCAAAAATCGTAATATAGAAGCTATACTGAGTGCGCATATTACGAAAGGAGTGACCTTTATGGAAAATACAATCGGAAAAAGAATTGCTGCTTTGCGGCGGGAAAAGGGTCTTAAACAGGAGGATGTTGCGCAAGTCTTGGATGTCAGCAGTCAAGCCGTCAGCAAATGGGAAAATAATCAATCCTGTCCTGACATCAGCTTGCTTCCAAAGCTTGCAAAGCTTTTGGGTGTCTCAGTAGACACACTGTTATCCGGTGAAGAAGAAAAACCGGCTGTGGTATTTGTGCCGGAGCAGAATCGTAAGGATATTAAGGAAATGATGCTTCGCATAGTAATTGATTCTGCCGACGGAGATAAAGTGCGGATCAATGTGCCTATGGCGTTATTGCAGGTTGCAACGGAAACAGGAATAGGCATAGTAGAAATTTCCGGTAGCGAAGCAATCAAGAATATTGATTGGAGGCAGATAATAGATCTTGTGCAGCAAGGCGTTATAGGAAATCTACTGGAGATCGAATCAGAAGAAAACACAATCCGTGTTTTTGTGGAGTAAAGTATGCGTATACGAATAAAACCAAATGAAAAATGGACCTTCCGCTTTGCCATTCCCACATTTTTGCTGCTTAACAGGTTAACGGCACTTTTGGTCAGTGTTGGAAAAGAGAATGTTACATATCGACAAGCTTGGACATTGTTTCGGGAAATAAAGCGCTACCGCCGAAAAAACGGCAAATGGAAGTTATTAGAGGTGTATACCTCTGACAGTGAAGAAGTTGAGATTACCATATAAGAGCCCGGGTGTTCTTTGAACACCCGGGCAGTAAACTTATGATCTAAACAGTGACGTTATGGAAGCAAATAGGTTTTCAAAGAAAGAACCGATTGAATTAAAGAAATTGATAATTCCACCGAAGAAACCACCGCCTCCGTTATCCTCCGACGGTTCGCTTGGCTCTGTGGGCTCTGTTGTTTCAGGTTCTGTAGGTTCTTCTCCGGTAGCCGGTACAAGAACCTTGCCGCAAACAGTGCAAACTTGATCGGTGGTTGCGGTTGCAGGATCACCTGGTGTATGTGTGGTGAGCATATCGATGGCTTCTTCCTTCGTAACACCGCAGATTCTGCAAGTATATGTCATAATACCGGTATCTTTACAGGTGGGCTCTTTTGTTGTCACACCGGAATTGAAGGTGTGTGTTGTTAGTTTTGCGATGCTTTCCGTTCTTGTCGTATTGCAGATAGTGCATGTAAATGTTTTGACGCCCTCAGCATTACAGGTTGGAGCCTTGGTAGTAATGCCTTCGTTCCAAGTATGGGTGGACAATTTTGCAATTGCTTCCATTTTTGTACTGGTGCAAAGCGTACAGCTATAGGTGCGAATACCGGATTCTTTACAAGTAGGTTCTTTTGTAATAACACCGCTATCCCAAAGGTGAGCACAGAAGTTATATGTTACCTTTGCGTCGGTGAAGCTTGTATTACCGTTTTTGATTACCAAGGCGCTCCAGTCTTCTGCTGAGCCCTTGTAATAAACTGTGGCAAGATTCGTGCAGCCGCGAAATACCTCGTAGCCAATGCTTGTCAGGCTCTTAGGAATAACAATTGTGGTTAGATTTGTGCAGTTGCTAAATGTATACCAGTCAATGCCGGTTATGCCATCTGGAATGGTTATGTTTTTCAGGTTTTTACAACCGAAAAATGCACGATCACCGATGGCCTTAACGGTATCGGGAATAACATAAGGGTCAGCAAGATTGAGTGGTGCACGAATGAGTGTTGTTTTATCTTTGCTATAAAGTACGCCGTAAGCATCATTGCTGTAAACCTGATTTCCGTTGTCTACATAGATGCCGTTAAGGCTGCTGCAGTTGCTGAATGCATCGTTATCGATAATTGAAAGGCTGTTAGGTAAATGAATTTCCTTTAATTGATTACAATTTTCAAAGGCGTATGTCTGTATTTCGGTGATACCTTCGGGAATGACTAAGGATGTAATATTTACGCAGCTGTCAAAGGCGTATCTACCAATGCTGACAACAGGGTAATCACCTAATTTGCTCGGCAGGGTCACATTTCCGCTTATGGAAACGTCGCAAGCCTTAATTGTGGCTTTTCCGTCAGCGATAGTATATGTATAGAAACCGTCTGTTGCGTCGGTGGGAGCTTTATATGAGAGCAGAGAAATCATAAAGGCCAACGCAACAACAAAAAGCACGGCAAAAAAGATCTTGGTTTTCTTCATTTTATGCCTCCGAAAATCAGTTCATAGGTACCAGTGGTTATATTCTATAAGATTATACACTATTATATCCACAAATGCAAGTGTTCACTTTTGCCAATATTGGTAAAAAAAGCACCACGGATATTTCGTCCGTGGCGCTTTTGAGCTTATACAACCATTCTCAAGCCAAAAATAGCAAGGATTGCATTTATAATGCTGATGAGCCATGCCATAAATCCGTTGGGCTTGTCCTTAGGTTCATCGGAAGGACCGTCAGAAGGTTCATCGGAGGGACCGTCAGAAGGTTCATCGGAGGGACCGTCGGAAGGTTCATCAGAGGGACCGTCGGAAGGTTCATCGGAAGGACCGTCGGAAGGTTCATCGGAAGGACCGTCGGAGGGTTCATCGGAAGGACCGTCGGAGGGTTCATCGGAAGGAGTCTCGGAGGGAGTCTCAGAGGGAGTCTCAGAGGGAGTCTCGGAAGGAGTCTCGGAAGGAGTCTCGGAAGGATCGTCGGTTGTAACCGGAGTGAAACGACCCCAGTTGTAGTTATTGGAGAGATCGTAGGACTTGAAGAACACGTTTGCAGTATTAGCACCGACACCAAATGCTCGGTTATTAGCACTTGCAGCTACACCCAAAGTGTTCTTACTGGAATTCCACTTATACACGGTTGCGGACGAAGCACTTGTAGTAAGGGAGCCACCATTGGTTTCGTCGGCCATATTAATGTATTTCTTTGTGTTGCCATCCATAATGTACATTAAGTAACCGCCATTTACAGCCTCAACATATACAAGCGCAGCATCAGAAGCATTGTAGGAACATTGGAAATTACCACCGGAAACTGTACCATTAAAATAGATAACACCGTTTGCGTTGCTTGCAGAGATGGTGTAGGCAACGCCTTCAACAGGTGCGCTGGTGATGGGATCTCCAGCGGGTTGTGTGGAGGGTTGTGTGGAAGGTTGTGTAGCGGGCTGTGTAGAGGGTTCAGTAGTGGATGTAGTGGGGGAGGTTGTGCCGGTCTTGTTACCTGCAGAAGGGGAGGACATATTTTCCGGAACTTCCCGATTAAACAGCTTCCATGCCAGTTCGGGGTAGTCGATAAAGACGTTCCGGTTGCCCTGAATATCCTGCACAACTTCATTTCTGCCCAATTCCCAGGTATCAACGGGGTCGAGTGCACACCACTCAAGCAGGACGTCGATGCTTTGGAAAACATCCGTGATATCGGATGCACCCCAAGCGGAGCCCCATCTTACATGAACATAGAGACAAATTCTTGCGACATCGCCTTTAACATTATCTTCGGGTTCAAAAAGTCCACCTTGTGGGTTGCCGCTATAATAGCCGCCGAAATATCCAACTGCGGGGTTATTACCGTAACAAGCAGATCCGTTGTTGACATTGCCGTATAGTCTGCTGTTACGCGTGCTGTTTACAGAGGCATCAGAGGGACGAATGTGATGCAGATCTGCGCCACCACCGGTCTGGGTATCACCGCCGAGGGACTTGGGCCATACGTGCTCCCGATTCCAGCCGTTCCACTGACTCATTGTGGCTGAGTATCCGGTATAAATAAGGGAAACTCTGCCGTTTTCCTGTTCGCAATCCGTTCTATCCGCCTTATTGTGGCAGTCATCATAGCTGGATGGATTGTGACCGGTTTTCATAAGTGTTTGCAAAGTGTTGTAAAGGGTAGTGCCACTTTGTGCAAAGAGCTTGTCGTATGTATAATTGCCGGTGTAATAGGAAGCGGCGCTTGTGCCGTTTAACGTGTTGGCAATTACATTGCGTGTACCGGAGTTGTAATCCTTGGAATACTTTAAGGGCGGATTACTGGAATCAACAGCTACAGCAGATACGCCGACAATGCCGACCTGCGCAACCATGATAAATACCAGAAGGAGCGCTAAGAGACCTCTTATGTTTTTCATAGTTAACCTCCGTTAATACAAATTCTGTCCAATACATTATACTACAAAAAACGATAAAGAAAAGAGTTTTTAAAAAAAAATATAAAATATTCTGGAAATTATGTGTTATTTTGTCATTAACGAAGTGCATTGTCGCATTTCGTCGAACGAAAGTGCGCACATTGGGTTGTAATATAAGGAATAATATGGTATTTTAGTTATGTAGTTGAAAGGAGGTGTTCGGCATAAAATTACAGATCGTTGACAGCTCAGAAGTGTTTTGTAACACATTAATAGATTCCTTGCCGAGCACCATAGAAGTGGCTGCTTGTTTGAATGGCGACCGTGCTATAACTGAGATTTGCGATTTTCGTCCGGACATATTAGTGATTGCTGCTTCTCTGCCGGGAAATGACGGGTTTCATATTTTACAGACCGTGCAAAATGCAGGCGTCCATCCAATGGTACTGATGGTTG
>JAZKXS010000004.1:0-1040 GCA_045611745.1 Faecousia sp. | reverse complement strand
GTGCGGCCCTTGTCGTTGGTCATGACGCGGACACGGCCCACGGCAGTACCGGCGATGACGATGTCGCCCTGCTTCAGGGTGCCGTTCTGGACCAGCAGAGTGGCAACGGGGCCGCGGTTCTTGTCCAGACGGGCCTCGATGACGGTGCCCTTGGCACGGCGGTTGGGGTTGGCCTTCAGCTCCTGGACTTCTGCGGTCAGCAGAACCATTTCCAGCAGCTCGTCCAGACCCATGCCGGTCTTGGCGGAGATGGGCACGATGATGGTGTCGCCGCCCCACTCCTCGGGGATCAGGTCATACTTGGTCAGCTGCTCCTTGATCTTGTCGGGGTTGGCGGTGGGCTTGTCCATCTTGTTGATGGCCACGATCAGGGGCACCTCGGCGGCCTTGGCGTGGTTGATGGACTCGATGGTCTGGGGCATGATGCCGTCGTCGGCAGCAACCACCAGGATGGCAATGTCGGTGGACTTGGCACCGCGGGCACGCATGGAGGTAAAGGCAGCGTGGCCGGGGGTATCCAGGAAGGTGATCATCTGACCGTTCACATCGACAGTGTAAGCGCCGATGTGCTGGGTGATGCCGCCGGCCTCGCCGGAGGTGACGGAGGTCTTACGGATGGCGTCCAGAGTGGAGGTCTTACCATGGTCAACGTGGCCCATGACAACCACAACGGGTGCACGGGTCTCCAGCTCTTCGGCGGTATCCACGTGATCGTCAATGATCCGCTCCTCGATGGTGACGGTAACTTCCTTCTCCACCTTGCAGCCCAGCTCGGTAGCCACGAACTCGGCGGTATCGTAGTCGATGGTCTGGTTCATACCGGACATGACGCCGTTCTTCATCAGGCACTTGATAACCTCGGCAGCAGTCTTCTTCATCCGGGAAGCCAGCTCGCCCACGGTGATCTCATCGGGGATCTTCACGGTGAGGGGAGCCTTCCGGGCCACTTCCATCTGGAGGCGGCGCATCTTCTCCTGCTCCTCGTTGCGGGACTTGTTGCCCTTCTTGTTGCCCATCTGCTGTTTCTGCTGCTTATTGCC
>JAZKXS010000003.1:0-3948 GCA_045611745.1 Faecousia sp. | reverse complement strand
GAGAAATGGCAGTTTTCCAGTCATAGCCGTCCAAGACCATATGCATATGACAATCGCTTTTCATAAAGTCACCCCTTTCCAAAACAGTATAGCAAATTACTGGGAATTGTCAAATAACAGAGTAAACAGTTGCATTTTTTGCTGACTTCCGTTATAATGTATCGGAATACTGTATATAGAGGAATATTTTATGGCGAATACCTTAGACAACAATAAAATGCGAACAATGCCCATCGGCAAGCTGCTTTTTAATATGGCGCTTCCCTTGGCGCTTTCTATGCTGGTTCAGGCCCTTTACAATGTGGTGGACAGCATTTATGTTTCCCGAATTTCTCCCAGCGCAGTTACCGCACTATCACTGGCCTTTCCCATACAGCACCTGATTATCGGTTTTGCTACCGGCATCGGTGTTGGTATGAATAGTCTGCTGAGCAAATCCTTAGGTGAGAATAACCGTGATCGGGTCAATAAGGCCGCAGGCAACGGCATTTTCCTGATGCTCATTGCCACAGCATTGTTTATGCTTTTTGGCGTATTCGGTTCCAGACCTTTCTTTGCGGCACAATCCTCTGTTGAGGAGACAGTCAATGGCGGCGCAGTATACATTACCATCTGCTGCCTGTTCTCCCTTGGTATTTTCGTGGAGGTTTTGGGCGAACGGATGCTTCAAGCCTCCGGACGCACCATCTACACCCTCTTTACCCAAGGCACAGGCGCGGTGCTTAACATCATTTTAGACCCGATCTTTATTTTCGGTGTTCCTGCTCTGGGAATCCCGGCGCTCGGTATGGCCGGCGCAGCCATCGCAACTGTGATCGGTCAGTGGGTTGCGGCTATTTTGGCAGTTATCTTTAATTTGACCAAAAATCCCGATGTGCAATTTGCTTTGCGCTTTGTCCGTCCGGATACCAAGGTGCTGAAAAAGATTTTGTCCGTGGGTATTCCGTCTATCATTATGATGGCCATTGGCTCTGTAATGACCTTCTCTATGAATGGTATTTTCCAGGGCTTTAAGGACTATGGCGAGACGGCCACCGGCGTGTTTGGCGTGTATTTTAAGCTTCAGAGCTTTGTAATTATGCCCCTTTTGGGTATCAATAACGCATCTGTTTCCATTTTGGCTTACAACTATGGCGCAAGACTTCCAAAGCGCATTACAAAAAATCTGAAATGCGCCCTTGGCAGCGCCCTTGTCATTATGTTCTTGGGCCTTGCACTATTCCAGATAGCGCCTGAACTGCTGCTGAGTATGTTTGAGCCTACCGAGGAATTTAAGGCCATTGGCATTAGTGCGCTGCGGATCGTTTCCGTTAGTTTCCCGATGGCAGGCGTAAGCATTGCGATCAGTGCCACATTCCAGGCGCTGGGCGTGGGAATTTATGCTACTATAACATCCCTCTGCCGTCAGCTTGTTGTGTTGGTGCCTGTTGCATATCTTCTCAGCCTGACAGGAGATGTGCACCTTGTATGGTGGGCGTTTGCTGCAGCGGAACTGGTATGTATGGTGCTGTCTTTGCTATTCTTCCGCAGAATTTATAAAAATAAGATTAAGCCGCTTTATGAATAAGGAAAGGAACAGCTTATGGAAATTACGCAACTGAATATTTCTCACAGCGATGTACATAAGCTGTTATCTGCCGCCAGTGGCGATGCAGTCCTTTTGTACTTATATATTGCCAGCGGCAATGCACCTGAAACAGGGGAGAAGGCGCTCCGTCTTGGCGCTACCCGTTACCAATGTGCTGCAGCCACTTTGCGTCAGCTTGGTCTGTGGCCTGAAAAGCGGAATGTACCCATTTTCTCAGGAGAACGTCCGCAATACTCCGAGCAGGATGTACTCAATGCTATGGATGAAAGCGGAGATTTTAAGTTTCTGTATGGAGAAGTACAGAGACAAATGGGCAGAACTCTTAACACAGAGGAACTAAAGATCCTTCTGGGAATTGTTCGTTATTTGGGTATGTCCACAGAGGTGATTTCTGTTCTGGTTTGCTACTGTAAGGACAGAGCAAGACAGAGGAATATGAAAGCGCCCTCCCTGCGGGCTATTGAAAAAGAGGCCTATGCGTGGGCGGAGCAGGGCATCGATTCCATTGAGGAAGCGGCAGCCTATATCCAGCGCCAGAATTTCCGTCAAAGCCAGGTAGGGGAGATTATGAATGTCCTCCAGATCCGGAACCGTAAGCTGACGGCAGCGGAAACCAAGTATGCTCAGCAATGGGCAGAGTGGGGCTTTAAGCCGGATGTGATCGAAATGGCGTACGAGAGAACCTGTATCAATACAGGTGGTCTCAACTGGCCTTATATGAACCGCATTCTTGCCCGTTGGCAGGAAAATGGTCTTATGCGGCCGGAGGATATCCGAAACAAGGATAAAAAACCGATGTCTAAGGGTGCTTCCGGTGAGCTTGCCGGTAAGGACTACGCAGCCATTCAAAGAATTTTGCAGGAGGATTGACATATGGCATACAGTGCAGATGTTATACGCAGAGCAAAAGCCCGACTGGATGCAAAACGGTCAGATAGACAATCCCTGCAGGAACAGCGCTTGCAGGAGGCTTACCATAAGATTCCTCGCTTGCGCCAGATCGATATGCTTTTGCGGCAGAGTATGGCGCAGGCTGCTATGGCGGCATTTTCTCAAAACGGGGATGCCCAGGAAATGATGGAGAAGGTTCGCCAGGAAAACAAAATCCTTCAAAAGGAACGGGAGGAATTGGTGCTGACCAATTTCCCAGCCGGCTATCTGATGGAAGGACCAATGTGCGATGTTTGCGGCGGCATGGGTTATATCGGTACCCAAATGTGCCTGTGTATGCAGAGCCTTTGTCAGGACGAACAGAAAAAAATGCTTACCCACCTTGCTTGTGGAACAGCGTCTTTTAAGGACTTTCAGCTGAAATATTACTCCGATGCCATTGACCCGAAATATGGCGCAAGCCCCCGGGCGGTGATGGAGCGCACCTTCGCGTATTGTAATAAGTACGCAGAAAATTTTGGCGCAGATAGCGGAAATCTGCTGTTTGTAGGCGGCACCGGTTTGGGAAAAACAATGCTGTCTGCTTGCATTGCTACGACTGTGACGGAAAAGGGCTATGCAGTATCCTATGAAAGCGCCGTACACCTGTTTTCTAAGCTTGAAAGGGATCGATTTAATCCCACTGAGGAAAGTCACAGAGAGGTTTCAGAGATCTTTCACGCAGATCTTCTGATCATTGACGATCTGGGGACAGAAATGCAGGGTAATTTTGTGACAACTGCCCTCTATACTCTGGTAAACGACCGGCTTATGGACGGAAAGCCTACGATTATTTCTACGAATCTGAACGCTGATGAGCTTGGGCAGAGATATTCCCCCCAGATTGCGTCAAGACTCCACGGTGCCTACCGCCAGCTTACTTTTGTGGGAGAGGACATTCGGTTAATAAAGAGATGAAGCTTGGTATTTTATTTGATTTGGACGGCACACTGCTCGATACCTTAGGGGATCTGCAGGCTGCCATCAATTATACCCTTTCTCAATACGGTTACCCTCATCGTGAAAAATGGGAGATCCGTGCCTTTTTGGGTAACGGTATGCGCAATCTTGTTAAGCGTTCCTTGCCCGATGGCGTAGGGGAGGAAAGGGTAGACGAGGCGCTGGCTGTCTACCGTACCTACTACGAAAGCCATAACCAAGATTTAACTGTTCCTTATGATGGCATCTGCGATGCACTAAAAAAGCTGGAGGCTTACCCCGTTGGCGTTGTATCCAACAAGCAGGACACAGCGGTAAAGCCTATGTGCCGGCATTTCTTTGGAGATATGTATGCGCTGGGAGAAATACCCGGTGTGCCAAGAAAGCCTGCGCCGGATATGATAAAAAAAGCAATGGCAGATTTGGACATCCATGGCGCGGTCTATATTGGTGACAGCGAAGTGGATCTGCAGGTGGCGGAAAACGCAGGC
>JAZKXS010000002.1:0-5592 GCA_045611745.1 Faecousia sp. | reverse complement strand
GGAAATGAAAACGCTTCCCAAAAGTGTGGATGCTTTTGAACCCCACCTGGCGCTCCACGGCGGTGAAGATGGACTTATATTTTACAATGCAATTGCAGAAAATTATCGATCTGTGCTGAAAAATAATGGTATACTCTGCTTTGAATTTGGTCAGGGGCAGGGAGATGCCGTGGCGCAGATACTGACACAAAATGGATTCGCAGTACAAAAACGCACGAAAGATTATAATGAAAGAGAACGGGCAATATCTGCTCGATATCAAAGAGAGGATGAATAGCTATGGCCACAAAGAAAACAGCCTATGAAACACCTACCCCAGCATCTGATAAGAAAAAAGCATTGCAGACAGCCATTTCTCAGATTGAAAAGAACTTTGGCAAAGGAACGGTTATGCGCCTTGGTGAGCGTCCGGATATGAATGTGGATGCTATCCCTACCGGCAGCTTGGCTTTGGATGCGGCACTGGGTATTGGTGGTGTGCCTAAAGGCAGAATCATTGAGATTTACGGACCGGAATCCTCCGGTAAGACCACCCTCGCTTTGCATATCTTGGCCCAAGCCCAAAAAATGGGCGGTGAGGTTGCTTTCGTGGATGCGGAGCATGCCCTTGACCCTGTTTATGCCGCTGCATTGGGTGTAGATACGGAAAATATGCTGGTCTCTCAGCCGGATACCGGTGAACAGGCCCTGGAAATTACGGACGCATTGGTGCGCAGCGGCGCTGTGGATGCAGTGGTTGTGGACTCTGTTGCTGCACTTGTTCCCAAGCAGGAAATCGAAGGCGAAATGGGCGATACCTTTGTGGGTCTGCAGGCACGTCTTATGTCTCAGGCTCTGCGGAAATTGGCAGGCACCATTGCCAAAACCAACTGTGTGGTTATCTTTATCAACCAGCTTCGTATGAAGATCGGTGTGATGTACGGAAACCCCGAAACCACCACTGGTGGCAACGCCTTGAAGTTCTACTCCTCCGTCCGTTTGGATGTTCGCAAAGTGGAATCCATCAAAGAAGGCGGCAACGTAATCGGCAACAAGACCCGTGTTAAAGTCGTTAAAAATAAGGTCGCGCCTCCCTTTAAGGAAGCCTATTTTGACATTATGTACGGCGAAGGCATTAGCAAGTGGGGCGAGCTGGTTGACTTAGCTGTGCAGATGGAAGTTATCCAGAAGAGCGGCAGCTGGTTTAGTATGGGCGATGAGAGAATCGGTCAGGGCAAGGATGCTGTGAAAGCTTTTCTGCAGAACAATCCTGATATTGCTGAGACAGTTGAGGCACAGGTTCGGGAAAACCTGTGGAAGCTTAGTGGCACTAAGCCGGCTGCAAAAGCTGCAGACCGCCCCGTAGCTGTTATTGCTGACGATTTTGATGATGAAGATTGAAACAGTTGCCTCCCAGCCCGATCGGGCAGGGAGGCATACGGTGCGTTTTGAGGGCGGAGAAACCATGCGCCTTTACCGTCAGACAATTGAGGACTTCGGCCTTTACGCTGGCTTGGAGCTGACGGAAACCGAATTTGCAAAGCTTTCGGATGCTGCAGGACAGATGTCTGCTAAAATGCGGGCTGTGCGGATCATTTCTGCCTCCGGTGTTACAAAACGGGAGCTGGAACACCGCTTGATTCAAAAAGGCGAAAATCCGGAGCAGGCGAAGGAAGCGGTTGCGTGGCTTTCTGAAATGGATCTGCTGGACGATGGAAAAACCGCCCGGAATATCGTGGAACGCTGCATCGCCAAAGGCTACGGCTTGGCTCGGGCTAAGCAGGCGCTGTACGAAAAACGCGTGCCGAAACATCTTTGGGAGGATGCCTTGGCGGATTATCCTCAGCAGGACGAGCATATTCTTTCTTATCTTGAGAAGTACCCCGAGATCCGGGATGACCGAAAAGCCCGTGACAGGGTGATCAATGCCTTGCTTAGACGTGGACATACCTATGGAGAAATTCGTCGGGCAATGGAAGAAATGTCCCTTAATTTGGAGGAAACAGATGGCTAATATTGGCTTTATTTCCCTTGGTTGCGCCAAAAACCAAGTGGATTGTGAACGGATGATGTACCGTGTTCAGGAAGCTGGACATAGTGTTTTGTCTGAAGTTGTCGGCAGCGATGTAGTTGTGATCAATACCTGTGGATTTATTGATTCTGCAAAGTCCGAAGCGATCGACTATATTTTAGAGATGGCTGCATTAAAGGCAGAGGGTCTTGTAGGTAAAATTCTTGTTACCGGCTGCCTTTCCCAGCGCTATCAGGAGGAAATTCTCACAGAAATGCCGGAGGTGGACGGAATCCTTGGCACCGGTAGTTACACCCAGATCGTTCCGGCCATTGAAGCGCTTTTGGCGGATAACCAGGTGGTAGACTTTGGTTCTATCGATGCACCTGAGGAGGAAACAGGCCGTGTACTTACTACGCCTGCCCACTATGCGTTTATTAAAATCGCTGAGGGCTGCGATAATCGCTGCAGTTATTGCGTGATCCCTTCTCTGCGTGGCAAATTCCGGTCTCGCAGTATGGATGATGTGCTGTACGAAGCTCGGCTTTTGGCAGACAGCGGTGTAAAAGAGCTGATCGTAGTTGCCCAAGATACCAGCCGTTATGGTCTTGATCTGTACGGCAAGCGAATGCTGCCGGAGCTGCTGACAGAGCTTTGCAAAATTGACGGTTTCCGATGGGTTCGGATTCACTATGTCTATCCCGATGAGATTACCGACGAGCTTATGGATACCATGGCAAGAGAACCCAAAATTGTAAAATATCTTGACATTCCTATCCAACACTGTAATAATAAGATACTGAAGCTGATGAATCGCCGTGGCGATGGCGCATTTTTGCGGGAACTGTTTGGAAAGCTTCGTGCAAAAATGCCGGACATCGTTATTCGTACCAGTGTGATTACGGGACTTCCCGGTGAGGGCGAGGAAGAATTTACAGAACTTTGTGAATTCTTAAAGGAAATGAGGCTGGAACGTGTAGGTGCGTTTGCATTCTCTCCTCAAGAGGGAACACCGGCTTTTGAAATGGACTACCCTGATTTTTCTGTTGCCCAAGAAAGAGCAGAGATTTTGGAGCAGATCCAGTCCCGGATCATGGACGATTACAACGCTGCCTTCATTGGTAAGAAAATGGAAGTCCTTGTGGACGGTTACAATGAGGAATTCGGTCAGTTCTACGGCCGTACTTATGGCGATTCTCCGGACATTGACGGTCGGGTGTGGATTGCCAGCGACGAGGCGCTCATTGAGGGCACATTTATAAATGTTATAATTGACGGTTTGGTAGACGGAGATCTCTCCGGCTATCCCGAGGAGGAAACAGTATGACACTTGCAAGTAAGATAACCCTGATCCGGGTGGCATTTATCCCGGTGTTTATGGTACTTATGTACTTAAGCGGCGGTCAACCCGGCCTGTATATGTGGATTTCCTTGGCGGTGTTTATCGTTGCCAGCCTGACAGACTATGTGGACGGACATATTGCAAGAAAATATGGGCAGGTCAGCGACTTTGGCAAATTCCTTGATCCCCTTGCTGATAAGCTCCTCGTAATTGCTGCTATGACTATGTTCTGCCAGTGGAATCTGTTTCCCGCTTGGGCGCTGATGATCGTACTGACCCGGGAATTTGCAGTTACCGGTCTGCGGCTGATTGCGGTTGGCAAGGGTAAAGTCATTGCTGCCGGTTGGAGTGGTAAGGTGAAAACCGCCAGTACCATGATCGGTTTGTGTGTGATGATGAGCTTTCCCACAGTTATGCTCCTGAATTGGATCGTGATCGGTGTGATCGTGGTCACCACCGTATATTCCGGTGTGGAGTACTTCATCCAAAACTGGAATTGCCTTTGGGACAAATAAGTAAAAGAAATCCCCCTTCCGTCGGAAGGGGGATTAAAATTATTTGCTATTCTGAACGGTATGTACAATGAAGTCTACGCAAGCATCTTCACCTAATGCACCGCTGTTGAGGCATAGGTCGTAGTTTTCGGCTTTGCCCCAATCTCTGCCGGTGTAGTGCTGATAATTCAGTTTGCGCCGCTTGTCTTTTTCCTGCAGACGGGCAACCGGTGCTTTTTCTGACTCACCATAAAGACGGACGATACGGTCAGCCCGGTAATCCATATCTGCGTGGATGAAAATATGAAGGACATCAGGTCGATCCTTTAGAATGTAATCTGCGTTCCGACCCACGATCACGCAAGGACCTTTCTCAGCAAGCTGCAGGATCACACCGCATTGAATATTCCAAAGAAAATCTGCTGCAGAAAGACCTTGCATTACGCCGGGAACACCCTGTGGTGCAAAGGCGTAGGAAAACACGGATTTACCCGGTGCGTGCTCACCGTGCTCCGCAACATACTTGGGGTCAAAACCGGATTCCATGGCAATTTGATCCACAAGTTCCTTGTCATAGAAGGGGACACCTAATTTTTCGGCAACAGCACGACCAATGGTGCGGCCACCGCTGCCAAACTGCCGGGAAATGGTGATAATCTTCTTTTCCATAATGATCCCTCCTGTATTAGGTTAATTTTATTATAATGTAAAGATGAAAAAAAGTCAAACAGCCGTGTACATTTTCTTCTTTTTGTGCTATAATGCCATCATACAAAAGTAAGGAGAGATCCTATGGATATGATTATTCAAAAGCTTGCTGAGGAGCTGGGTCAAAAGACCGAGTATGTAGCAAATGTGGTAGCCCTTCTGGACGAGGGCAACACCATTCCTTTTATCGCCCGTTACCGCAAAGAAATGCACGGCGCAATGGACGATACCACCCTTCGCAATTTGGAAACAAGACTACAATATTTGCGCAACTTAGAGGAGCGCAAGGCGGAGGTTATTAAATCTATCGCAGGTCAGGAAAAACTGACAGAGGAACTGGAAAAGGCAATTCTTGCTGCGGCCACTTTGGCAGAAGTGGAGGACTTGTACCGTCCCTATAAGCAGAAACGCCGCACCCGTGCTACTGTGGCAAAGGAAAAGGGCTTAGAACCCCTTGCACTGGCAATTTTTGAGCAGGACGGCAGCGATCCTGCTGTCTTAGCTGCGGATTACATTGACCCGGAGAAGGGTGTAGAAACCTTGGAAGATGCTCTGCAAGGCGCATCGGATATCATTGCGGAAATGCTCTCTGACGATGCGGATATTCGCAAGGCGCTCCGTGAAAAAATGGAGCGCAGCGCAGTTGTTGCTGTCGTTGCCGATGATCCGGAAAAAGAGAGCGTATATACCATGTACTACGATTTCAAGACCCCGGTATCTCGTCTGCAAAATCACCAAGTTCTTGCCATCAACCGTGGCGAAAAAGAGGGATTTTTAAAAGTCAGCGCAGCACTGCCCGGTTTGGAAGGTCAGGCGCTGGTGTGCCGTATGGCGCTGAAACCTACTATGCACGTTTCTCAGTTTGTCAAGGCAGCCGCAGAGGATGCGTTTAACCGCTTGATCGCTCCCAGTGTGGAGCGTGAGCTTCGTAATACCCTGACAGACCGTGCTGCAGAGTCCGCCATCGGCAACTTTGCCTTGAACCTGAAGCCCCTCTTGATGCAGAGACCCGTTAAGGGTTTTGTGACCATGGGTCTTGACCCCGGATACAAAAACGG
>JAZKXS010000001.1:0-7279 GCA_045611745.1 Faecousia sp. | reverse complement strand
TTTCTTTCCAGCAGCAGCACCCGGTTTCCCTGCTGGGCTGCCCGGATGGATGCAAACATACCTGCCGGTCCACCGCCGATAACAATTCCATCGTACATCATTTTTCCCCTGTCAGTTCTGCAATTTCATCACTATTTAAGTACCGCCATTTCCCTTTTGGCAAATCCCCAAGCTGAAGCTTGCCTTGGGAAATACGGCGCAGTCTTGTTACGTACATTCCAGCCAATTCGCACATTCTGCGCACTTGGCGGTTGCGGCCCTCGTGAATGGTGATTTCCAGTACCGCTCGGTTGCCCTCCCTGTGTAAAAGCTGCACGTTTGGCGGTGCAATGCGGTAACCGTCTAATTCCACCGGCTGCTTTACCTTTTCAAAGCCCTGGTCGCTGAATTTTTCCACCCAGGCCTGATAGGTCTTATCAACAAGGTGCTTTGGGTGCATCATTTCATTGGCAAAAGCGCCGTCATTGGTAAAGAGCAAAAGTCCCTCCGAGTCCATATCCAGCCGTCCTACGGGATAAACCCGCGTTCCGCAATCAATAAGCTGGGATACATTTTTCCGACCCTTTTCATCTTGCATCGTCGTTACATAGCCACGGGGCTTATGAAGCATAATGTACACCGGCAGTACGCCGGCAGGGATAGGCTTTCCATCTACACAAATGATATTTACTTCCGGGTCTGCCCGGTCACCCAAGGCGCAAACACGACCGTCACAGGTGACACGACCGCTTTCCAAAAGTGTCTCCGCCTGCCGTCGGGAACACACGCCACGGGCAGAAAGTATTTTCTGCAAACGTTCCAGCATACCTATCTCCTTCCAAATAATTTTTCCCAAAAAGATTTTGGGGGAACAATCTCCTGTTCCACAGTTTCTCCGTATTTCAGCAGGATTTTTCCTGCAATTTTATCGCCCAAAAGCACATAGGCATACCCGGCATCCTGCCCCTGCGTCACCGGTGCATACACAAAGTCTTGTCCGGAAATCACAATTTCTGGATTTTCCTCCGCCATAAGGGGATAGGAAAAATCCTCTGCTGCAAGCAGTTCCACTTCGCCTGTTTGTCCACCGGCAATTTGGCGCATACCAAGGCACATACCCTTTTGCACGATTTGCTGCACCGAATACTGAGAAAAACCCTGTTCCAGTAAGGCACAGTGGTCATTCCAATCGTCCGGCGCATTGATGGTCACGGCAATCAGCCGTCTGCCACCCCGGGTAGCGCTGGACACCAAAATTCTGCCTGCGGCCTTTGTAAATCCTGTTTTGACGCCGTCTGCGCCCTCTACACGCCACAAAATCTTATTATGATTGGTAAGTGTCCGCTCCCCTACCTTGACGGTTTTGGCGGAAACCGTCCGTGCGAAGATGGGATTTTCCATAGCATAAGCCGCCAAAACTGCTAAGTCCTCCGCTGTGGAATAATGGCCCGGTGCGTCAAGACCGTGGGGATTGACAAATTGCGTACCGGAAAGGCCAAGGACATAGGCCTTATCATTCATAAGTCCGGCAAAGCCTTCCAGCGTACCACCGCAGTACATAGCAAGGGCCACAGCCGCATCGTTGCCGCTATGGAGCATCAAGCCGTAAAGCAGCTCCTGTATGGTAAGGATTTCCCCCTCCTGCAAATACATCGACGAGCCTTCAATCCCCACCGCTTCCTTTGGAATTCGCACCCGATCCAAAACATTACACTGCTCGCAAATGATCAGCGCCGTCATAATTTTCGTAGTGCTGGCAATCAGGCTTTTTGCGTCCTTGTTCTTTTCATAAAGCACACGCCCGGTTTGGGCATCCAGCAAAATGCTGTGTCTGGCGGAAATGGCATTTGCCTTGGGAGAAAAAAGCAGGACGGCAGCCAAGAGTGTAGCTGCCATCCCGGCAATTGGTCTTTTCACATCGCTCACCTCGGTCTATTTTTTGCCGAGGCAGGAAGATTTATTCCTTATTTAGACGGCTGTCTACAAAAGCAGCAATCTTATCCAAGGTATCGGGTATCATTTCCACAACTCTGTCTGCAGTGGTGCTGGCAGGCGCAGCCACAGGAAGCATCCGAACACTTCCATCTTTGATGATCAAAAATGCCACAGGTGTTACCTTGACACCGGCGCCTACGCCGCCGCCAAAGGGATTTTCCTGACGGTTTACGTTCTTGGAGACAAAGTCAGAACCACCGCCGCCAAGGCCGATGCTGATTTTAGAGATGGGAATAATGGTCACGCCATCGGGCGTGGTAATTGCCTCACCAACAACAGAATTGGAATCTACCATCTCCCGGATTTTGGCAATGGTACTGTCCAGCATATTAGGAAGATTTTGACTCATTTGAATGCTCCCCTTTTTGTTTTTTTAGTATTTTTAAAAATTCTCGCAAGGTCTGATAGCCATACACGGCAACAAGGCCAAATAGCCTTCCTGTAAGGATCGTTATATCCGCCAGAAAATAGATTTTTGTTTCCTCTGCGGTAAAATCACACTGCACTTCCACATTCCGCTTGCGGATCACGAAGATTTCTTCCAGCACCGGCATAAGCGTGCCTGTTGCCGCCCAAGTCTTTCCGTAATTGACTGCTAGGTCGCAAGGATCACCGCCTGCCAAAGTCAGCTTCATATCCAACCGGCGGATACGCAGTTTTCGGATAAATCCGGAAAGAAACCGCTTTGCCACATCCAAAAGAGGCAAAAAATCTTTCAGCGAACCGCCCTCTTTGTTTTCCTTCTTGGGGGTCTTTTGGGAAGCGACTGATTTTTCCTTTTTGGGCTGTTCCTTCTTCTCTTTTGGCTTTTTCTGCTTGGGTAAAAGGAATATTCTGATTGGACCAATCAAAAGCCAGAGCTTAAAACCGTCGCTGTTATAGACCGCCCGAACGCCCAAAGGAATCAGGCACAAAAGGACAAGGATACCCAGTATGATCCAAAAGATCATTGTGCTTCCTCCGCAGTCGGCTCTTCGATGGCAAGCTGCTCGTCAGGAACCATAATCGGCTCACCGAAGTCCACCTTATCAATGGCCGGCAACTCGTCCAAAGTTTGCAAACCGAAGGTCCGCAGGAAATTGTGGGTTGTTTTGTAAAGAATGGGACGACCTGGCACATTAAGTCTGCCGGCTTCCTCAATCAGCTCCTTGCTCAGCAGTGCGCCAACGGAATAAGAGCTGTCCACGCCACGAATCTGCTCTACCATAGCTTTGGTGGCAGGCTGATAATAGGCGATAATGGTAAGCGTCTCCAGTTGGGCGGCAGAAAGCTTAGGCGGCTTTCTGGTTTCCAGCGCCTTTGTGACATAGTCTGCCATCTCACCGGAAGATACCATTTGATAGGCATTTTCCAGCTTCAGCACACGAATGCCACGACGGGCAAAGGAAAGCTCATCTACCAAAGCATCTGCGGCGGCGATAATGTCCTTTTCGTCCGCTTCCAGCGCCATAGCCAGCCGGGAAGCCTCCACCTTTTCACCGGAAGCAAAGAGGATCGCCTCAATGGCGCGCTGTAATTCAGTTAGTTCCATATGCATCCTCCATTTCTTCCTCCGGGTTGCGGATCAGTTTTACATTGGGGTCTTCACCGGAGGTATCATCATCCTCCAGAACTACGCTATTGGTCTTACACAGCTCCAAAATAGCAAGGAAGGTTGCTACCACCTCAGAACGAGATTTATTGCCCTTGAACAAGTTTTTAAGGCGTTGGATACCACGCAGTACAAGGCTGCGGATAACCTCTGTTGCCTTTTTGGTAACAGGGTAAGGCTCTTTGCCTACAATACCCTGGAAATTCACCGTTGGGGGCGGTAAGCGGCGCTGACCACGCTCCGCAATTTCTTCCAATGCCCGAAGCAGATCTGTTGCCGGGTGACGGTACTGGTAGGTACCGCTTCTTTTCAGCGGCTCGGGCTGCTTGACAAACATACCTCTGCCGATATCATTTCGGGGTTCTAAATAGGATACAGCAATGCGAACCTGCTCGATGGCCTCCTTGCGCTGACGATCCACAAGGGATTTGCGCAGCTCGTCCAATTCAGATTGCGCCTCTGCCGCCTCTGCAGCAGAAAGCAGCATCTTCGTCTTAATGAGCATCAGGTGGGATGCCATAGCGATAAATTCGCTGGCAATCTCCATATCCATTCGCTTCATCTCGTCCAAATACGCCAAATACTGGGTAAGAATAGCCGTGATGGATACATCCTGAATCTCTATTTTATTTTTGCTCAGCAGCAGAAAAATAACATCCAGGGGGCCTTCAAAATCTTCCCGTTCTTCAGCTTTTGAACGGACGATGCCCTCCAGTTTGTACTTTGGTTGTTCCATAGACACTCCATACTTTCCCAATTATAAGGGATATTATAACACTTATACACCAAAGGTGCAAGTATTTCTAAAAAATACGGCGGAATTTCCGCCGTATTTTTACTTATAGTAAGTATTTCCGCCGATGAATTCCCGAAGAAGGCTGGTAGGTGGAATTTCGTCATCCACATCTGCCGCTTCCACATAATTGAGAATTTTCACCAAGCCACGCACCTGCTCGTAGCAGCTTTCCTCCGGCTGTATTGCGGTCAACAAAGGAAAAATATGCTTTTTCATCACTGCCAGCTCATAGAGCGTAGAGGTATTGAAAATCACATCTGCCTGCTCCCGGAAGGGGAAAATCCACCGCTTTTCACCACGACGAACCGAGTCCCACATAGACATGGTTCGCTGTACCGTTGCGCCACGGCCCTCAATATCCCGGACGATGCGCCGAAGAAGACGCAAGGTGCTTGCAGGGATTCTATTATGGTCGTCAAGGCTCAATGGGATCAATGGGCAGATATAGAACTTAAATATCTTATTTCCATCCAATCCATCAGGGATCAGCACAGGATTAAGGGCATGGAGTCCTTCTACGATAACGACCGTGTTCTCCCCCATCTGGAATTTATGACCATTCCATACTCTGCGTCCTGTCTTAAAATCAAAGGTGGGGATCTCAATTTCTTTTCCGTCCAGCAAATCTTTCAGGTTTTGGCGGAACAACTGCGTGTCGATGGTGTTGATATGCTCAAAATCGATGGTACCGTCAGGGCCGGGTGTCATTTTATCCCGGTCTAAATAATAATCGTCTAATCCCATCAGCACCGGCTTTTTGCCGTGGACACGAAGCTGGGTGGCCAATCGGTTTGCAGAGGTGGTTTTACCCGACGAGCTTGGTCCAGCCAGCATAACGATTTTTGCACCCTGGGCGCAGACCATATCTGCCACCTGGGCATATCGCTTTTCGTGGAGCGCTTCATTGACCCTGATCAGTTCCCGGATCTTTCCGCTCCGGGTAAGGTCATTGAGGTCGGCAACGGTTTCACATTCCATCAGCTCGCACCATTGGTCGCCCTCTGTACATACCTCAAAGACACGGGGCATTGCCTCGTATTCCGCCACACGCTCCGGGCAGGTATCATCCGGATAGATAAAGAAGAAGCCGCCTTGGGCAGGCAGAATATCCCACACCTGCACATAGCCGGTAGAGGGAGCCATTTCCCCATAGTAGTAATCGAAGAAATCCTCATGGCCGTAGCAGCCGAAGGTCTCCTCATTGCGCAAAGACAAAAGCTGCGCCTTATCGGTTTTGCCCATTTGGGAGAACGTCTTAACGGCATTCTCTGTGCTGACCATCGTACGGTTTAAAGGAATATCACAGGCAATGATATTTGCTACCTCGTGGCGAAGTTTTTCCCAGGAAAAATCTTCACCGGGAACGGAAACATACAACGCAGAACCCAAGGTGCAGCCCATTTTTGCCCGTTTCTCCGGCCAAAGACGGTGCAGCGCCAGGAAAAGCACAAATCGGGCTGTTCGTTCGTAGACCTCACGACCAACAGGATCTGTATAACGAAGAAGCTCCACCACACCACCGGAAGCCGCCATCGCCCGACGGATAGAACTGCGTTCATAAATGTCTTTCTCCCGAACAGGGATATAATTTAAGTTAAATACCTCACCGGATAGCTTTGCAGCAATGGGGCGATTGGATAAATCCTTGCTGTCAAGACCCATTTGGGAGATGATTTGTCGCAGAGACTGCCCGGGTTTTGCTGTGAAAACGCTGCCATCTATTTGCAGTTTCATGGTTTCTCCTCCCTACATTTTATCTATAAGGATCTTATTCCTGGCCGATGGTCATAATGTCGTAAGGTGTTGTCTGATAAACGAAATAGTTTAGCCAGTTGGAAAACAGCAGATTTGCGTGACCACGCCAACGGACGATGGGTTCTTTGGTGTCATCATCGTTGGGGAAATAATTTTCCGGTACATCAATGGGGAGTCCCAGCGCCTTATCCCGGAGGTATTCTTTTTGCAAAGTATCGCTGTCATACTCTGAATGACCGGTGACAAAAATCTGCCGACCCTCTTTGCTCATTGCCGCATAGACACCGGCTTCCTCAGAGGAGGCGAGGATCTTTAAATCTGTTTTCTCAATGTCCTCCCGGAGCACGGTAGTATGCCGGGAATGGGGCGCCCAAAACTCATCGTCAAAGCCACGCAGCAGAATAGAACGTTTGTAATCCGCCTGGTGACGGAACACGCCAAAAAGCTTCTTAGAGAGCGGTTTTTTCTGTATGCCGTAATGGTAATACATTCCTGCCTGTGCGCCCCAGCAAATATGCAGGGTGCTGTGGACATTGTGCTTTGTCCACTCCATTATTTCGCACAGCTCTTGCCAGTAATCCACATCCTCAAAGGCCATATTTTCCACCGGTGCACCGGTAATGACCATACCGTCAAATTTCCGATGCTTCAGCTCGTCAAAGGTCTTATAGAAGGTCAGCAGGTGATCCTGCGATGTATTTTTAGATACATAAGAACTGGTTTTCATCAGCTCCAGCCGCACCTGCAAGGGGGTATTGCCCAAAAGGCGGCTAAGCTGGGTTTCTGTAACAACTTTGGTAGGCATCAGGTTCAGTACCACAATTTCCAAAGGACGGATATCCTGGGTGCTGGCTCTGCCTTCCTTCATCACAAATATGTTTTCCTGCTGCAGTGCCTCGGCAGCCGGCAGGTCATTGGGAATTTGAATGGGCATAATTGGCCCTCCTCTTTGCTTTTATCTTATTATTTTACCGCAAAGGGTCTGTATTGTCAATTCCTTGCAATTTTGTTCCGGGGTAATAGTGGGCAAGAATTTGCGCATAATCCTTCCCTGTAACCGCCATTGCATCTGCGCCATACTGACTCATTCCAACTCGATGGCCATTTCCTTTTGTAGTAACGGTCACCGAGCTGCCAACGATGGTGATAACAAATGCCGTAGA